>JAIRUN010000034.1 GCA_031254365.1 Treponema sp.
GCCTGGTCAGAGATTCCCCTTATCAAAAATTATCCCAAAAATTCAAGGGGACTGGGAATTACCGACATGGCCGAAGCCATAGTTGAGGGCCGGCCTCATCGGGCTTCCGCTGAAATGACGTATCACGTTCTTGACGTAATGCACGGCTTCCACGATGCTTCGGCAGCAGGGAAATATTACGACGTAAAAAGCATCTGCGAGCGGCCCGCGCCGTTGACAAGTTAATTATTCCAATCACTACAAACGCCGCACCGCTTTATACAGGGCTTCGCGGCTGATCTCGGTCCATACCGGCCGACCGTGGGGGCAATGGGGATCGGGAAGATTCAGCGCCTCTTGTGCCAGAGCAAAGGCGCTTGCGTCATCAAGGTAATCGCCATCGCGTACAGCCGCATGACAGCAGAGGGTGGCGGCCCAGCGTCCGGCCATGTTTTCCCCGGCTTTGCGCAGTTCCAGAATTTCCCGCACGGTTTCAGCGTCTCCCAGCCGCCAGTCTGCCGGAAGCGCCTCAATGCGCCAGCCGTTTCCGTCCCGCTCAATGTCCACCGCAAGCCGGGCCAGTTCTTCCCTTTGTGTTTCAAGGAAACGATCATCTTCATCGCTTTCAGTCTCAAAGGGAATGGGAACCAGAAGTTCCTGTTTGGGAATGGGCCCGGCAAGGAAACGATTGTAAAGAATACGCTCGTGCGCGGCGTGTTGATCGATGATGAAAAGTTTATCGCCCCATTCAATCAAAATGAACAGGCCGAATACCCTGCCCGCATAACGCGGCTCGCCGTAAATGGGAGACTCTTCGGCTGCTGCGCTGCCGTGCCGGGAATGTCCGGGCAAAGGGGCGAATTGTCCGCGCTGTTCCAGCAGGGCTTGCATTGCAAGCGAGCCGCCGTAACCCGGTGAAGAACGAGCATAAGAATCCGCGGCTGGCCGGAATCCACTATTGTTATGCGCAACCTCATTATGCGTAAACATTGATTTTTCCACGCTGCCATCTATGGCAGCCGTCTGCGCTGCCCCGGTTCCTGTTTTCAGATTAAAGCGGCGGCAAAAATCAGACAGCCCTGTACTGATCGTGTGATGAATTTCCGCGGGGTTTCTGAACCGGACTTCCCGCTTGGCAGGATGTATGTTGAAATCGGCGAGAGCGGGATCAATGTCAACATACACCGCGCCTACGGGCTGAGTCCCATTGGGGAACCAGCCCTGGGTTCCGTACACCACCACCTGCATTAACGCATAATCCTGTATCCGTCTGCCATTGGCAAAAACAAAGAGCATCCGCTTGTCGCTACGGCAGAGTTCCGGGCCGCCGATTACTACGCACACAGAAAAACCGCTGCCCGAAACATTAATCTCGTGGAGGAATCCACTTTCGCGGGCATCGAGCAAGGCGGCGGCAAAGCGCTCTTTTCTGGAAGCGGCGGCAGGGAGAAAATCTTTCTGTCTGCCATCCTGAATAAAGCGGAAAGTGATTTCAGGAAAGGCAAGGGCCTTGTCAATAAAAACCTGGTGGCATAAGGCGGCTTCACTTCCCTCGCGTTTAAGAAAGCGTTTACGTGCGGGGATCGTATCGTAAAGATTCAGCGCGCGGACAGTGCTGCCCTTGATCCGCCTGACCTGTTCAAAAATTGGGGGATAGTTTTCGCCGGGGCCGGTTTCAAGCCGCCATGCCTCCCTGCCGTCAACACTGCTGACAATTTCCAAACGGGCGACAGCCGCCGCCGCTGCCAAAGCCTCGCCGCGGAAACCAAGTGTTTCAGCGGAGGACAGATCTTCCAGACAGCGGATTTTGCTTGTTGCGTGGGCAAGCCAGCAGAGTTCAAGATCATTCCGGCTCATACCGCTGCCATCATCAACAACTTCCGCTTTTTTGCTGCCGCCCCCTTCGATGGAAACTTCGATATTGGCGGCCCCGGAGTCAATGGCATTGTCAAGGAATTCCCGAATCAGCGCGGCAGGCCGGTCAATCACTTCTCCGGCCGCAATTCGCCTGGCTTCCTCAGGCGGAAGTACCCTGATATTACTCGCGCTGGTATCGGACACGGCTTGCGCTATCATAAACTGATTATACTAAAGTTTGGAATATTGTGTCACTATTGAGCGCGGGATTCATCCTGTTGTTTTTTTTCATTTTTCGTGTTAGTATGAGATAATGAACAGGCGAATAAAAAATATTTTAATGTTAGTTGTAATCGGGGCGTTGTTAAGTGTTTTAATGGCGGCTTGCGCAAACGGAACAGCGCGTTCCGGAAGCGGGGAGATTGTGATAGCAGAAAAAATTACCGTTGCGGGGGGATCGCTGCCGGTTTATCGGTTCACTCTGCCCGAAGGGACTATATTTCGAGATTATACGGGCATAACAGGCCAGTTTCTTCTTGATGAAGATAATTACGGTAAAACGGCCAGAGTTAGGGCTTACGGAAATTATCCTGTTGAATTGTTTTTGCAGAAAGGCAATTTGATATTTATTGATTTTTCAAGCGGTGAAAACGATAAAAACGCCCCGTACCTGGTGAGCAATGTTTACGGTTCGAACACCGCCATAGACACGATTTCCAGCGGCGCGGGGCCGGACACATGGTTCACGCTGGATTTTCCTCTGGACGGCAAACGGTATCAAACCTATAACCCCGCGAATTTTCCCAATGATAACGCCAGCGGGGATTTTTATTTTGCGCTGGGACCAGGTACTGCCGATGCGGGCGCAAGTCTTACCTATTATGCCAGAGACATTGCATTGGTCAGCGCCGATGGTACAAGAAAAGTTTTTGCGCAGGAGAGCGGTTTTGAAAAACCGGCATTCGCCGGATATACGACAGCTCTGGCGCAGCTTCGCAGGGAACAGTCCACCATTGTTGAGAAAAAGGCTCCCCCGGTGGAGCAGGGAGGCCCGGCGGCAATTACAGTTAACACAGCAACACGGTATCAACAGGTAAGGGGATTCGGTGGTATGTCAAACGCGTGGACTTCCCCGGTTATTACCGAAAACGATATTACAACCATGTACGGAGAAAATGGACTGGGCTACAATATTTTCAGAATCATTATCTACCATGAGCCTGCCCGCTGGGGAGAACTGCTTGCCGTTGCCAGAAAAGCGCAGAGTTACGGGGCAACCATTGTGGCAAGCCCCTGGACTCCGCCTGTTCAGCTTAAAAGCGTCAACTCGCATATCGGCGGACATCTGCAGCCGGAGCATTACGCCGGTTACGCCGCGCATCTGCGCTCGTTTGTGCGGTACATGGCGGATAACGGCGTGAGGATCGATGCCATCTCGTTTCAGAATGAACCCGATATACAGGTAAGCTACGACAGCTGCGACTGGACATCCAGACAAATGCTGGAATTTGTTAAAGGCTACGGCAGGGAAATCGGCGATGTAAAAATTATCCCCGGCGAGTCCTTTCAGTTTAGGCGTAACTTTACCGATCCCATGTTAAACGATTCCGATGCGCTGAAAAATTTCGACATTATCGGCGGGCATATATACGGCGGAGGACTTTTGGCCTACCCCTTGGCGGCGCAGAAAGGGAAAGAAGTCTGGATGACAGAACATCTTTTGAATACCCAGGGTAATTTCCCCAATGATCTGACATGGCGGTCAGCGATGACTGTCGCGAAAGAAATACACGACTGCATGAACGCCAACTTCAATGTGTATCTCTGGTGGTATCTCAAACGTTTTTACAGCATGATCGGTGACGGCGAATACGGCGCGGCCGAAGGGCAGGTTTTACGCCGCGGTTATGTAATGTCCCATTATGCGAAATACGCAACCGGGAAACAGCGTGTCGAAGCGCAGGTAGACGGTAATCGCAATGTTTATGCTTCCGCCTATGACGGCGGCGGCAGCCTTACTCTGGTCATTGTCAACATGGGAACCGATTCGTCAGATGCGGCGATACAGCTTCCTGTGAAGGTAACGCAGGCAAGCGCGGTGGAGTCAGTCGAGAGCGGGGCCATGCGGCCCAAATCTGTCCGCCTTGATTCCGGCGGAAAAACAACCGCCCGCCTGACGCTTGCCCCGCAAAGCATTGTTTCGGTGCGGTTTGAGTAGC
>JAIRUN010000069.1 GCA_031254365.1 Treponema sp.
TTTGCGCCCCCGCTAGGCACCCCGCCGGGACTCATGCGGTAATAGCGAGTCAAAAGATAACAGCCTGAATTTGCCCCATATAACGTTATTGGACATCCATTTCTGCCGGCCTATACCCACTATCATATTAAGTAAATTCAGAAATGTTTGCCCGAAATAGTGCAAGGCCCGCTATGTGCCGAATAAAGCCCGGCGGAGCCGGTCAGCGGCAGTGGCAAATATTGTCTGGAGTTCTCTGCCGGAGGAGACTCCCAATACGCGCATACCCGGTTGAAGGGGAAAGGCCGGACGAGGCTCCGCAGGCAGACTCATCCAGATTTTTGCCACTGCCGCTGGCCGCCCCTACCGGGTTTTCCCGAAAGAATTTGCGGGTATCCTCTAGTATTTTCTTAAGGCATACATTCCTGCTTTTACATATTTTTGGAACAGACTCATCCAGTGTTTTGGGCATCCCCGCTGACCGTCCCTACCGGGGATTGTTACGGAAAATAGCGGGCCAAGTAAATGCCTATACCCTGCTCGAAAATACCGGTTTCCGCTTATTTATTCCCCGAAAATTTCCGATATTTGAAGTAGAGGAAGATCGAAATGAATATCGGGGCTGTTCCATACACTTCATTCCCCAGCATCGGATACGCAATCAGCGTGTCCCACGGTGGCAGAATGTCCCTGCCCGTGTCCCCTTCGTCCTATATTTACTCCCATTTCAAGCATGTTTCCGGTGTTCCCGCCCCCGAAGGAGTGCGGGGCGTAAATATCAACCGGCTGAAAATCCTCGACACCCTTATTGAGCAGCTTTCCCAGATGAAAAAACAGCCTGCCCCTTCCTTTGGCGAATCAGGTGAAAGTCATGAAAAACGGATCAACGCCATGATTGAACAGTATCAAGGGCAGGTAAAGGCGGCGCAGGCAGCAAGCTCATTCGCACCCTATGGTCCGGCCGCTCCTGCTGCCGGGGCGGTTTTCAGCTTCAGCATTTAACCCAGACGGCGCATGGACGACTTCAATCCCGAAAGCCCTGCAATTCCCGGCCGCCCGCCCAACTGTCTGAAATGCGTTCATTTTAAAGTTTCCTGGGATCCGAATTTTCCCCGCTCATGCGAAATGTTTTCGATAAAATGCCGCGGCCTTCCCTCCCATGAAGTGTATCGGGCAGCAGGCGGAAACTGCCCTTCATTCCGCCTGAAAGAAGGCTTGAAGTAATCCCATAAACGCTTCTGATAGATCACAGACCCTGCTTCATGCTATTATTCAATACCTATGGAAAGCCCGGTAAGGCAGATTGGGGATCAGTGTATCGAAAAGCTGATCGTTCCCCGTTTCATGAATTATGTCCGCTACTGGACCGAAAGTGACCGTCATGCGGAAGAAACTCCCTCGACTGCGGGGCAGTGGGATTTGGCAAAGGCCCTGGCCGGTGAATTGACGGCGCTTGGGGTCAAAGATGTAAGCCTCACCGATCACTGTTATGTGATAGCCCGCCTGCCGCCAAGTCCGGGGAAGGAAAACGCGCCGTGCATCGGCTTTCTGGCGCATATTGATACGGCAAGCGATGTTTCAGGAAAGGACGTGCAGCCGCAGCTTGTAAACAATTACAACGGAAAAAAAATTGAGCTGGCAGGCGGCCTTGCGTTGGATCCGGAGAAGGAGCCTGATCTCGCAGCGCAGCGGGACAGGGCCATTATTCACAGTGACGGTTCAACCCTGCTGGGCGCTGACGACAAGGCCGGTGTCGCGGAGATCATGGCCGCGGTAGAATATCTTGCAGTATGGAAGGCCGCAAGCGGACTGCCTGAAATCAAACACGGCCCGGTGGAGATCATCTTTTCGCCTGATGAAGAAACAGGCAAGGGCCTTCCCGATTTTCCCCTGCACGACATCAAATCCGCAGTGTGTTATACGCTGGACGGCGGGCCAATCGGCGAAATTGAGGCGGAATGTTTCAACGCATGGAAAGCGGATGTCGAATTCAGGGGAAAGGTGATCCATGTGGGAGCGGCCCGCGGCATACTTGCCAATGCCGTACTGATGGCTTCTTCTTTTGCGGCACTTCTGCCCCGCGCTGAAAGCCCCGAAGCGACTGACGGCTATTACGGCTACTACTGCCCCACGGAAATCAAAGGCAATCTGGAGAATGCCGGCCTTGAAATTCTGCTGAGGGATTTTGATTCAGGCGAAATGCGGCGGCGGCTTGCGGCGCTTGACGCTTTTGCCAAAACTATCGAGGCCCAGTTCCCCGGCGGCAGGGTGATTGTTAATACAAAGCCGCAATATTATAATATGAAAGAAAAAATTGACGAGAGGCCGGAAGTGCTTGAGCGCCTGAAAACGGCCCTGGACAATGTGGGCATTGAATGGCGGCTCAAACCGATACGGGGCGGTACGGACGGTTCCCGCCTGACCGAACTGGGCATTCCCACTCCGAATATTTTTACCGGAGGGCGGAATTTTCACAGTCGGCTTGAGTGGGTTGCGGTCAGCGAAATGTGCGCCGCCTGCAAAACCGTTATTGAACTTATCAGACTTTGGGGAGAATGAAAATGGAAACCTTAACCACAGCTTTTAGTAAAGAGATAAAACAAGCCATGTCCCTGACAAAAGTCGCCACTGTAATAACCGGAGATAATGTGTATCAGGAAGGTGATAATAATATTCTTCCCCTTCTGGACGAGATGGTATCATCTTTGCTCCTTCCCGGTTCCGGCGTGGACGGCCTGGAGAATCTTGAGGAACTCTTGGCAAAAGCCGAATCGGGGAAATCCTGCCTGCTCCTGCTGGAGCATTACAGCAATATGGACCTCACGCTGTTTTCTTTTTTGGTGCGGCATGCCGGGGGCCGGGGCGATGCCATTGGCAAAGCCCTGATAGCCATCGCCGGAATGAAACTCAACGAGGACAATCCCGTGGTAGCCGCCTTTGCCGGCGCATATACCCGCATCGTCATTTACCCCAGCCGCTCCTTGCACGGGATGGAACCTGAAAAAAAACAGATAGAACTTGCCCGCAGCATGACCATCAACCGCGCCGCCATGAAAGCGCTTGATGAATTAAAAACACAAGGCCGGCTGATTCTGGTTTTTCCTTCGGGAACCCGTTACCGCCCCTGGGATCCCTCAAGCAAAAAAGGCGTCCGCGAAATTGATTCTTATATCCGTTCTTTTGATTATATGTGCTGCGTTGCCCTCAACGGCGAACTCCTTCATGTTCAAAAAACCGACATGATGAATGATGTGGTAACCAAAGACCTTATACGGGTTACCGTCGGCCCTGTTTGTTCCTGCGCTGAATTCCGCAGCAAAGCCCGCGCTGCAGCAGAAGCCTCCGGTATTGATGATAAAAAACAGGCCATTGTTGATGCCATTATGACTGAACTGGATCTGCTCCATGTAGCAGCGGAAGAAAAGCGGCAAAAATTATTGTAAACTTTTATAATTCAATTACGCCGCTGTCTTTTGAGAGTTCATCTTTCATCTGTTTTCTGAACGCGACAAGTTTTTCTTTTAACTCAGGATATTTGAGCGCAAGTATTTCACAGGCAAGATACGCGGCATTGGCGGCGTTATCCACGCCCACTGTTGCTACCGGAATTTGTTTGGGCATTTGCACAATGGAAAACAGCGCATCCAGCCCGCCCAGACCGCCTGAGCCGATTGGCACACCAATCACGGGAAGTATGGTCTGACTGGCAATAACGCCGGGCAGATGCGCGGCAAGCCCCGCACCGGCAATAATCGTTTCCGTACCGCTCGCCTCAAGAGTACGAAGGGTTTCGGCAAGCAGCTCCGGTGAACGGTGCGCTGAAATTGCGTGGGCTGTGTATGCTACACCGAATTCCTTAAAAACATCAGCGGCCTTTTTCATTATGGCGGAGTCGGATTTTGACCCGAAAATTATGGCAACTTTCATAATTATATATACCTTAACTCTAAAATAAACTCAACTGGCTGTCTTTCTTTAATGGTCTCATGCGCTCAACCAGAGGAATGATGTTTTCCAGTTCAGCAAGGAAGGGGCTGGGGGAACCTTTTAATATTCTTCCCTTGAAATTACGGGAACGCGCCCATGAGAGATGCAGACCAACTCGCGCTCTGGTCATGGCGACATAGAGCAGCCGCCGTTCTTCCTCAAGCGGGGCTTCGGTCTCGTACAGTGTAAAGGGCAGTATGCCGTCCTCAAGGCCAATTATAAACACATGATCGAATTCAAGACCCTTTGAAGCGTGAATGGTCATAATGCTGACTCCTTCGCGCCTGATTTCGGGGAGTCCGGC
>JAIRUN010000127.1 GCA_031254365.1 Treponema sp.
CCCTGCGGCAAATGGCCCATGCGATATACCCTGAACTCTATGAAGAATAGCGGGCGTATCATTATCGGGGCGATTATTTCTCTTTTGATAATCGCCGCAGCCGCTTCTTTGGGCAGTTCGGGCATTAGCCTGGGTGATACTGTTCTGATTATGCTGCATAAGGTTTTTAGAATTCCGCTCAAGGCGGATATTGACCCGAAAAACATTTCGATTGTGTGGCTCTTGCGCCTGCCCCGTGTGTTGCTTGCCTTTCTTGTGGGCGGCTGCCTTGCGATGAGCGGTGCGGTCTGCCAGTCAATATTGCGAAACCCCCTGGCTTCGCCCTACATTTTGGGCGTTTCATCCGGTGCGTCTTTGGGCGCGGGACTCATTATTATTAGCGGGGTTGCAATTCCCCTGTTGGGCGGTTTCACACTACCTCTGACCGGTTTTGTTTTTGGTCTTGCAACGGTCTTTTTTGTTGCCAGTTTTTCTTCCCGTATCGACAGATCAATGTCAAATAACACGATCATTCTCTGCGGCATGGTTTTTTCGCTTTTTTTGAACGCCCTGCTCACTACATTAAGCGCAATCTTTTCTGATGATCTCAGACGCATAATGCTCTGGCAAATGGGGAGTTTTGCCATGCGGGGCTGGGTATATGTTCAATTATTGCTGCCGTTCTTCATTGTCGGGGCTGTTGGGATTCTGCGCTATACCAAAGAAATGGACATCCTGACCTTTGGCGATGAGCAGGCAAAATCCGCTGGTGTGGAAACCGGTTCTTTGCGGAAAAAACTCCTTGCTTTCTGCGCAATTTTGACCGGCAGCGCGGTCGCGTTAAGCGGGGTTATTGGTTTTGTTGACCTTATTGCCCCGCACGCAGCGCGCAGAATCACCGGCTCGCGGCACAGATACTTGATACCGATGTCGTTTATCCTCGGCGGCTCTTTAATGGTGGTAACGGACTTAATCGCCAGAACCGTTATTTCGCCGTCTGAACTGCCGGTGGGGGCAATTACCGCGCTTATCGGCGCGCCGTTTTTCGCATGGGTTTATTGTATGCGAAGGGTGGATACCCTGCCCCGCAGGAGCAAAATAAAGGGTATCAACCCTGAGACAAATACCTTACCAAAACAACAACCCGCCCTTCAGGGCGAGGGTGTTGACTTCAGGCGGCGGAAAACAGGGGCTGGCGGATGATTCAAGTCGATAACCTGTGCGCCGGATACGGCGGCGCGGCCAGAGGCAGCGGCATTGCCAATGGCAGTGATGACGTTATACGCAATATCAGTTTCAAGGCGAACCGGGGGGAAAGCCTCTGTGTGCTGGGGCCGAATGGCTGCGGTAAAAGCACCCTGCTTAAAGCAATCGCCCGGCTCATTGATTACCGTGGCACTGTTACGCTGGAGGGCCGGGATGCCGCCTCATTCCCCCGCAGGGAACTTGCAAAAAGAATCGCCCTGCTTGGACAGAGTACGCAGGTGTTTTTTTCTTATTCGGTATATGAAACAGTTTCAATGGGACGTTACGCATGGTCAGAGGGCTTTTTAAAAAATCTGTCCGCCGAGGATGAAGCGATTGTTGAAAAAATAATAAAAGAATTGGACATTGATGACATAAGAGACCGCATGATCGATGAGCTTTCGGGCGGCCAGTTACAGCGTGTTTTTCTGGCAAAAACTCTGGCGCAAACCCCGGAAGTGATTCTGCTGGATGAGCCAACCAATCACCTTGATCTGAAATACCAGATAGAGCTGCTTGAGTTTCTGAAATCATGGGTGCGGGAAAACAACAAGACCCTTATCGGAGTGTTCCACGATCTCAATCTGGCACGGCGCTTTGGTGACACGGCGATTATGATGCAGAACGGAGTCATTGCCGCTGCCGGAACCATTGAAGAAACGCTCAACAGCGAAACTTTACAAACAGTTTACGGCATTGATATTCGCGCATTTATGCAAGAGTCTCTGACTCAGTGGCGGTGATATGATACTATAAAGACGCAATGGAAAATTGGAGAGATAAAGTCTTTTACCATATATATCCGCTGGGAATGTGCGGAGCGCCCCGGCGAAATGATTTTTGCTCGCCTGCCGGAAATGGCTTGGCATTATTGGCTAGACATATACCACGGCTTTTGTCGCTAGGGATAAATGCGCTGTATATAGGCCCGCTTTTTGAATCAAGCTCACATGGATATGACACCGTTGACTATTATCACGTTGACCGCAGGTTGGGCAATAACAATGACCTCAAAGAATTGGTCCGGGTATTGCATGAAAACGGCATCGCGGTGATTCTTGATGGGGTATTTAATCATACCGGCAGGGATTTTTTTGCGTTTAAGGATATTAAAGAAAAAAGAGAAAAATCCCCATACGCGAATTGGTATTCCAATATTAATTTTTCCCAAAATAATGAATGTAACGACGGATTTTCTTATGAAGGGTGGGCAGGGCATAATAGCCTTGCGAAGCTCAATCTTGGCTGCCGCGAAGTTCGGGATCACCTTCTGGGCGCGGTGCAATACTGGATAGAAGAATTTTCCATTGACGGTCTGCGTCTGGATGCCGCAAACGTTATTTCTGTTGATTTTTTAAGGGAGCTATCTTCCTTCAGCAAGCATTTAAAAAATCCATTCTGGCTTATGGGTGAAATTGTCGCCGGGGATTACCGCAGCCTCGCGCACGAAGGCTGTCTCGATTCAGTGACCAATTATGAGTTATATAAAAGCCTGTGGTCAAGTTTTCATGATCAAAATATCTATGAACTTTCATGGACTTTGAAACGTGAATGTGCCGGTGACGGCCTCTACCCGGATATTGCCCTGTATAATTTTGCGGACAATCAGGATGTAAACCGCATCGCGTCCGCGCTCAATGATCAGGCGCATCTTTTCCCGTTATATGGCGCATTATTCTGCGCACCTGGTATTCCTTCCATTTATTATGGCAGTGAATACGGCATTTACGGAAAACGGGGCGCATACGACGATTATGAATTACGGCTTGCATGGGAAGATCGCTGGTCAGAATCAAACCTGGGAAAAGACCTTTTTAACACAATATGCCTCTTTTCAAAATTACGCCGTGAATCAGACGCGCTTAAGAATGGCAACTATACTGAACTTTTGGTAGACTACGACCAATTATTCGCCTTCGCAAGAGAAACAGATAATGAAACAATTGCTGTGGTAATTAACGCATCACCAGAAAAGAAGGAATGTATTTTGAAGAATGGGAAAATTGGAAATTCACAATGGATAGATTTGCTTTCAGAGGAGAAGTTTGCCGCAAAAAATAATACGCTTAAAATGGAAGTTTATCCTTCATGGTTAAGAATATTAAAAAGGTCGTGACCGGAACAATATCAACAGTTTACGGCATTGGTATTCGCACATTTATGCAAGAGTCACTGACTCAGTGGCGGTGATACGGAACTTGTTCAGAAACTGAAGTTTCCGGACAAACTCATTTAACCGCAGCGATAATTTCAGCTATTACTTTATCAGCTTCTTCATAAGGCACTTGACAGGTTCCTACCCCGTGGTGTCCGCCGCCGCCGTGTTTTAACATAAGGCTGCCCACATCCACTGTGGCGGTTTTGTTTATTATGCTATAGCCTACGGTAATCGCTACGCTGACATTTTTTTTGCCGTCCACAACCCAAACGGATATGTTTTGTTCGGGGAAAAGGGTATACAGCAAAAAGCGGTTACCCGCAGAGATTGTTTCAACGTTTCGCAAGTCAGCATATATGGCATTGCCTTCAATTTTTGCGTGTTTCTTTGCCATGTCAATAAAAAGATTATGCTGTTCAAAATAGACATCAACACGCTCTTTAATGTCACTTGACACCATAATTTCTTCGATTGGTTTGGAAAAACTGTCCCGCGCGAGTTTCTTCATCAAATCAAAATTGCTTATAGTAAAGTTATGAATCCTGCCAAGCCCTGTGCGCGGATCGGTGATAAAACCAAGTAGTACCCAGCCGGAAGGATGCAATATTTCATCCAGGGTCAGATCCGCCGAGTCCATTTTATCGACATATTTAATCATTTCGGCAAATCTTCCCAGTTTTTCCTCGCCGCCATAATAATCATAAATAACATGGGCGCAGCTCAGCGCGTTTTTTGAGGCCCCTTCGAACTTGAATTCTTGTCCCAGCCGTTCCTTCTCGCTGGAATGGTGATCAAACCAAAGTCCGCACCCCTGAATATAGGGGACATTGGCGACTATATCGTTTTTGGTCGCCTGGATATGTCCGTCCTGAACGTCTTTTGGATGTATAAAAAACCATTCGTCAATAAGTCCCAATGATTCCAAGATAGCGCCGCAGGCTAAACCGTCAAAATCAGACCGTGTAATAAAACGCATAATTGTCTCCTTTGGTATATTTTTATGATATTATAGCATATAAAATGCTTTTTGTGAACACCATGGAAAATAATAAAAACAGGGTCAAATAACCGTCACAAGCTCATACTTGCTGCTGCCCAGGCCGATTTTTTCCGCATGGGCAATCTGGTCGCGCCAGTCCGTGGCGGGATGAATATCGGTCATGTGATCCGCGTTGCCCGCTTCGTCCCGGTGGCTGCGCTCACGCTCGCCGAGAATGCTGGTAAGCAGCGCGGGCGCGGCATTTACCGCGTCAATGCAGGCCTTGTCCAGGGCAACCGGATCAAAACCGGCAAAAATGCCGATATCGGGAACAACGGCGGCATCGCTTTCATCGTGGCAGTCGCAGTAGGGTGAAACCTGATTTACCACGTTGATATGAAAATGGGGACGCCCATCCAGCACCGCTTTTGCGTATTCGGCGATCTTGCAGCTTAACGCCACATTGCTGCAGTATACGTCATTGCCAATGGCGTTCTTGCTGCACGCGCCGATACAGCGTCCGCAGCCCGCGCATTTACCGTGATCAATGGAAGCCTTGCCGCCGCTAAAGCTGATTGCGCCGTGGGCGCAGAAACGGGCGCATATTTTGCAGCCGGTACAATCGCCCTGATTCACATGGGGCTTTCCGTCATTGTGCATGGCCATTTTTCCCGCACGACTGCCTGAACCCATACCGGCATTTTTCACCGCGCCGCCGAAACCGGTTCCCTCATGCCCCTTGAAATGGTTCAGGGAAATCACAATATCCGCATCCATGATCGCCCTGCCGATATGCGCGACTTTGCAGTATTCGCCGCCGTTTATTGGCACATCAATATCGTCAGTGCCGCGAATGCCGTCCGCGATAATATTCTGGCAGCCGGTAGACATTGGGAAATAGCCATTCTCATTGGCAGCGTCAAGATGATTCAGTCCCTGATTGCGCCGCCCCACGTACAGGGTATTGCAGTCGGTAAGAAAAGGCATTCCGCCCAGCGATTTGATTCTGTCAGCTACAACTTTCGCAAAGTTGGGCCGAAGGAAAGCCAGATTTCCCGGCTCGCCAAAGTGAATTTTTATCGCGACATATTTCCGCTTAAAATCGATCTGTTCGATTCCCGCTTTGATGATAAGCCGGTCCAGCTTTTTAAGAAGGCTCTCGCCAACTCCTGTCCGCATATCGGTAAAATAAACTTTTGACACATTCATGTTTTTCCTCTTTAACAGGTAGCAATTCCGAATTTTAACATTCTGAAACTGCCTTAACCAATAATTTTTACCAGCGCATCGGAAGTCATTCCCAGATGTTCGGCTGCTTTTGCCGCAGGACCGGACTCGCCGAAGCGCTCTATTGAAAGGATGTCCTCGACTTTGGCCCAGCGTTCCCATCCGCTGCGGACACCTGCCTCGCACACGATGACCCGTACGCCCGGCGGAATAATAGTGTCGCGTATCGCGGCAGGCTGGGATTCAAACAACTCCCTGCTGATCATTGAAACTATGCGGAGTTTTTTGCCGCCTGCTTTTGCTGCGGCTTCCAGCGCAAGGCCCACTTCCGAACCGGTGGCGATGATCACCGCATCCGGCTCGCCTTCGGTCTGTTTGACGACATACGCGCCGGTGCGGATTGTGTTTTTCCATTCCGGATCTGCCTTGGGGAATACCGTTAAATTCTGGCGCGAAAGGGCAAGGGCGGTGGGGCCCTGATTATATTCCATTGCCATTGCCCATGCTTCGGCGGTTTCTTCAGCATCGGCAGGCCGGAGAACGTGAACACCGGGCATAATCCGCAAGCTGGCAAGGTGTTCAATGGGCTGGTGAGTGGGGCCGTCCTCGCCGACAAAAATGGAATCGTGGGTAAGGACATACACTACCGGCTGTTTCATGAGCGCGGAAAGGCGCAATGCCGGGCGAAGGTAGTCAGAAAAAACCATAAAGGTTGAGCAGAACGAGCGGAAACCGCCGTGTAACGCAATGCCGTTGCAGATCGCCGCCATCGCAAATTCGCGGATACCAAAGTGAATGTAGCGGCCCGCGCGGTTTTCTTTTGTCCACGTTCCCGCGTCTGAGGGAAGGCCAACGGCATTGGGGCCTTTGAGGTCAGCGGAACCGCCTGCCAGATTGCGGTTAACGGCGGTAATCGCTTGCAGGGCCTTGTTGCCCGCGGTGCGGGTTGCGATTTTATCGCCTTCGTTATAAGCAGGCAGGTTGGCGGGCGCGGCTTTGCCGGAATGAAACTCGTCCCACTCTTTGCGCTTTTCAGGATTTTCTTTTGACCATGCCTCAAACAGAGACTGCCAGTCCGCGCGGATTTTTTTCCATTCAGTCTGCTTTGCCTTGAAAAAATCCTGCGCTTCTGGGGCAATGTAAAAATCGCCGGGTATTCCCAGATTTGCCCGCGCCGCCGCGACTTCATCCGGCCCCAAAGGAGCGCCGTGAATATCGGCGGTGTTCTGCTTGTTAGGCGATCCTTTTCCAATGATAGATGAAAGGATGATAATACTGGGCTTTTGTGTTTCCGCCTTTGCCTGACTCGTAAGGCGGGCGATTTCTTCAAAATTATACATTGAGCCGCGAAGCACCTGCCAGCCATAGGCTTCATAGCGTTTGGCGACATCTTCGGTAAAGGCAATGTCAGTGCTGCCGTCAATGGTGATCTTGTTTGAATCGTAGTACACGATGAGTTTCCCCAGCCCGTGATGACCGGCGAATGAACTTGCCTCGGCGGAAACGCCTTCCATTAAACAGCCGTCTCCGCATAGGGCGTAGGTGTAATGATCAACGATTTTATGCTGCGCGGTGTTGAAGCGGGCGGCGAGCATGGTTTGGGCAACGGCAAAGCCAACCGCCATCGCAAGACCCTGACCCAGCGGGCCTGATGTCGCTTCAATGCCGCCAGCCATGCCGTATTCAGGATGACCCGCGGCGCTGGAACCGATCTGCCGGAAGTTCTTGATGTCATCAAGGGAAATGTCTTTGTAACCGGAAAGGTGCAGTAGTGAATAGAGGAACATGGAACCATGTCCCGCCGATAAAATAAAGCGATCCCGATCCGCCCATGCGGGGTCTGAAGGATCATGGCGCAGGAGTTCTCCGTAGAGAATCGCTCCCAGCTCCGCCGCTCCCAGCGGAAGGCCGGGATGCCCTGAGTTTGCCTTTTGAATGGCATCAATACTTAATGCCCGCACGCTTAACGCAATTTTTTCCAGTGCTGTAATATTCATAAACACTCCTTATAGTGAATTAAGATTCCTGTTGCATTTTTCCAGATCAAACAGGCCGGGAACAAATTCCGGTCCCAGCTCGTGCAGGGCGGCCTGTTTTTCCGTATCGCTGCCATTCTCCAGCGTGCCGAGAATTTTTCTGAAGCGCAAGGGCCCGCTGATAATTTCAGGAGGGGCGGCTCCTTCTCCGGCAACACAGCGTATAGCCTCGCTTTTTCCCGGCTGATAGGGGGAAAGCAGGATGATCCTGACATTCCATTTTGTACCGTACTCGTATTGTAATTCGCTGATACCCTGCGCACGGACATCCTGTATCTGCATTTTATCATCAAAAATATTTTTGTCCATAGTTCCGTGGTCATCGCTTGAAAAGCGGTGACGGTAACTGTCTTTCCAGTCAAGGCTTGTCTGAATCATGCGGTGAAGCTGTTCCAGTTTGCAGTCACCGGGAATTAGTACCCGCCGCCACACATCGATCCCGCTGATACTGATCTGTATCGACTGCCATGCCGGTTCCGGCAGATCGTCTTTACCGGTGCGGACAATCTGTAAATTGCTCCGCCTGAAATTATCCATGGCGGTGTCTATCAGTTCCTTAATATCGCCATAGGTTTCGACCATGCTGTCCAGAGAACTGTCCATTGCTTCCAGTTCCTGATCCGGCGGCGCGACATCTGAATCAAGGTCCTCAAGCAGACTGGCGGCGTGTCCCTGAATTTGGGACAGAACGATAAAAGTATGCCGTGGGAGCCATGAGGGATCGATTTCCCCTTTTTGCAAACGGGCCGAAAGATCAATTACCGCGGTATGCAGCTCGCCCACCCGCTGCCGTGTCTGCCCCATGCGCTGATCCAGAAAGAGGGTATAATGCCCCCTTATTTCGTCCAGCGCGTCAGAGATATAATCGGCAAGCATATCCCATTCCACTTCGTCAAGGTGAATCACCGGCGGAACAATACGGTCGATAATCAGATCAATATCCCCTTGATTTCGAAAGAGCGAATCCCGCGCATACGAAAGGATCACATACTCCGATACGGGGACATTCCTTCTGTAGAGAATTTCCTCAATCAGAGTCCGATCAGGCGGAGCGCCAATGCCTTCAAGCCCCTTGCTGTCGGGAATATCTTTTCCGGCAAACCAGAACCGGCTTTCAATTCCATAGGCAACGGTTTCAATGCGATCAGTTTTTTCGTAGAGAAATTCTTCCAGTGAATAGGCAGGCAGTTCCCTCATGCGCTTGCCGCCGTACCAGTAGGCATAGGCGATTTGTTCCTCGGTACAGGTCCCCGCTCCCAGCAGGGCGAAACTGTCCTCAAAGCCACCCTCGGCAGCCTCAAACCAGTTATACAAATCGGTCTGGCTCCATTCATCCTTGCCCGTTTTTTCCAGTTCAAAGCGCCCTTCTTTCCAGTCCAGGGTTTTTACCACAAAAAGGTCACCAGGCACAAAGGCGCTTTCACGGTAAATGCTGCGCATATCAAGGGTATGAATGGAAACTTCAGGCGGGTCTTCGTAAGGATCGCCGCTAAACGCCGCCTCGTTTTCAGGGTTGTCCCGCGCTATATATTGGGGAGCATACTCCTCCCCAAAAACACAATAATACGGATAGAATTCTTCGGGCGGGCCTTCGGTGGTTGTCATGGGAACCGGGTTGCCTTTCCAGACAAATTGATATTCGTGGGGCAGTATTACCGGATTGGCAAACGGGACGCAACGGTGGCCGGGAATCAAAATGCCGTTGAGCAGCTCCAGTCTGGTCGGGGCGATCACAAAGGGAACTTTTTCAAAGCAGCCCCGGCGGGAAAGCCACTGGCGTTTATCCAGCCGGAACGCGACATTCCGCGAATCGATCATGACCGCTATTTCCCTGTTAAGATTTCCGGCCCCATTGGGTTCCAACATACGGACAAATTCGGTTACATCTTCCAAAGTAAAGGGCTCGGTTATATTTTCGAGGAAATTATACAGCGCGTCTTCCTGATTGGGCGTCATCAATTTAACTATGCCGTCAAACAGGGAAAATCGCAAGTCTATCGCGGATATGCCGTCTGCGGAAACCGAAGATTACTTTAATGCGGCTATCGCGGCGCTGACTTCGGCCTCGCAGGAACGCATGGCAAGAAGCGTTTTTTCGATAAGGACATCCAGTTCCCAGCCAAGCGCTGCCGCGCCGTTTTCGATGACCTGCCGGGAACAGCCCGCGGCAAAGGTGGGTGTCTTGAATTTCTTTTTGACTGATTTGATTTCCATGTCCATGACGCTTTTTGAGGGCCTGATGATCGCCACTGCCCAGATAAGGCCGGTAAGTTCATCCGCCGCATAGAGAATTTTTTCCATAAGGTGTTCAGGCCTGGCATCCACCGGGGTCATGCCGTAGCCGTGGCAGCATACGGCATGGATCAGTTCCTCGCTTGCGCCGCCTGACCGCAGCAGTTCCGGCGCTTTGATACAGTGCTGATCAGGGAACTGCTCAAAATCAATGTCATGAAGCAGCCCCACGATACCCCAGAATTCTGCTTCGCCGCCACAGCCCTGATCCCCGGCAAACCACTTCATCACCCCTTCTACCGTCAGGGCGTGCTGCAAATGAAAGGGGTCTTTATTGTACTGTTTGAGCAGGCTCCATGCCTGTTCACGATTTATTTTCGCTTCCATAAAAAACCCCAATCATTGCTCACTGTTAATAATTCGCCGCGCGAATCTGAAAATACGCTTTCGGGTGCTTGCAGACCGGGCAGAGTTCCGGGGCTTTTTTCCCGGTAATAATATGACCGCAGTTGGCGCATTGCCATATCTGATCGCCATCCCGTGAGAACACAAGACCGCCCTCAATATTGGCAAGAAGTTTGCGATAGCGCTCTTCGTGTTCTTTCTCGATTTTGCCCACCAGATCGAACAGGGCGGCAATCTGGTCCAAACCCTCTTCCCGCGCGGTTTTGGCAAAACCGGCGTACATATCGGTCCATTCAAAGTTTTCCCCGTCCGCCGCATCTTTCAGATTAACCGTAGTCGCGGGCACATCACCATCGTGCAGGAACTTGAACCATATCTTAGCGTGTTCTTTTTCATTGAGCGCGGTTTCCCGAAACAGCGCGCCTATCTGCTGATAGCCCTCTTTTTCCGCTTTGGAAGCATAGTACTGGTACTTGGTATGGGCCTGGGATTCGCCGACAAAAGCCGTCCGCAGATTTTGCTCGGTTTTTGAGCCTTTTAATTCAGCCATTTTTTCTCCTATGGGGCTCAGTATAGACTCGCTGCCGAACCCTGGCAAGTAGACCCCTCGTTATATTTTTTGGCATAATTTCTGCTCAAAAAGGTGTCAGTCACCTTTTTTCTGCCGCTAGCCGCCGAAAATGGTATCAGTCACTTTTGCCACTAAAACAAGAAAAAAATGTACTTCCTCATGTAGGCATCTCCTTCATTTCCCAGTCCGCCCGGATCAATAATACACGTCAGGAAGAATCTTCCATTAGCCTGTTTTAAGGGTATTCCGGGTCAACGATGAATCTAGTTATCGTCATCAACCAGAAGTTTCCCGAAGCCCAATCGCACTGGAATTCCTTGGGATAATGCCATTCGCTGTCATACTGTATTTCTACGGTATCCCGGTAGCCGGCTTGGTCTACCACTCTTTCAATTTTTGTATAAACATCAGAAATAGATTTTTTTTGGCTGAGCTCTGGGGAGAGATAATACTGTTCCTCCACCGGCACGGGCACATCGTCTATTCCTTCAATTTGAATATACGCGCAAACGCCGTCTTTCACATACATGATTGCGCTCTTACGAATACTCATAGAACCTGTATCTAAGCAAAAGGAATAATTTTGAATACCCTGCTCCAGCCATAACTGCCGTTCGCGGTTAAAGGTGGCACGGTTAAAGTTGCCGCGTGGTTCGTTCGGGCAGGAAACCAAAGCCACTGCCGCTACAACAAAGATAAAAAAGTGCTTCTTCATACAAGTACTTCCTTCATTACCCAGCCCTCCTGGATCAATAATACACGTCAGGAAGAATCTGCAGTTTATATTGGTAGTAATAATCCTTATCACTGCTGCGGCTGACATAGGATTGTAAACCAGACCTGCAATCAAATGGAATTCCCGCGGATCGAACATACAGCCCGAAAGCAAAAACAAAACAAATACCCATCTGCAAAGAGTTGCTGGTTTTATCACAAACCTCCAAATATAGTATATTTTATTTTTATGAACAGCCGTTGTTAAAATAATAACACAGTTCCGAAAATAACGTAAGCGGTAGTTTTGTCAGATTCCCTGTAGTAACTTACCGGAGAGGATAATAAACATAGTTCGGGTTCAAGGGAACCACAAAACATTTATTAGGCATGGGCAAAAAAGGTGACCGCCAGCGGCGCAGCCGCTGGTACAGACACTGTTTAGGGTCTAGGGGCGGGAAAGCCGGTGTTCCTGCCGTCTCTTGCGGTATTATTCCAGCCCTGTTATGCTTTGACGATATTCAATCCGCCGTTCCTGAATATACCGGTACTATCGCAGTTGCGGGATGAAGCGCCTGATTTGGTTAAAATAAGCAAACTTTCGGTTCGATATTTCTGCTTTTTGCCCTGTTTTTCTACCTTGACACAAATGGGGATATTTGTTATTTTCGATACATAGAGAGGTTTAGATATGGCCGTACCCAGATATAAAACGTCAAAAGCACGGACTCGCCGTCGGCAGTCTATTAACATGAAACTTACTGCTCCCACGATGATTGAATGCAGTACCTGCGGCAATAAGGTTCTTTTGCACCGGGTTTGCCCAAAATGCGGATTTTATCGTGGAAAACAGGTTATAGTTCCCAATTCAAAAGTCTAAGGAAGGAGAAAAGAATGGACGAATTGTTCGAAAAAATGAAGAAACTCATCGCTGACAAACTGGAAGTCGATGAGGGGAAGATCTCTTTGGAGGCATCTTTCCGGCAGGATCTCGGCGCCGACAGTCTGGACACCTATGAATTGGTGTATGCAATCGAGGAAGAAATGGGTGTTTCCATTCCCGATGAAAAAGCCAATGAATTTGAGACGGTGAAAGACGCTTACGAGTTCATCAAATCCCAGCAGAAGTAAGATGAGTGAATTCCCGGCGCTCGATCCGGGAAGGAAGAAGCAGTTGGCGGCTTTTCAAAAAGCCGCCGGGATCAGGTTCAGGAGTCTTGAGCTTCTGAACCTTTCTTTCATGCATCGGTCTCTTTCAAATGAATCGGGGATCAGACTTAACAATGAGCGGCTTGAATTCCTGGGAGATTCGATTCTGGGAGCGGCCTGCGCTACCCTGTTATACGAAAAATACGCCGAAAAAAGCGAAGGCGAACTTGCCAAGATAAAATCCGTGGTAGTTTCCGAAGATGTGCTTTCAGGGGTTGCGCGGGTTTTACAAATAGATACCATTCTGCTGTTGGGCAGGGGCGAGGAGCTTTCAGGCGGCCGCACCAAAAAGGCGATTCTTGCCGATGCTCTGGAAGCCCTTATCGGCGCGCTGTACCTCGATTCCGGCTACAAAGCGGCTTTTGATTTTGTTAAACGCTATTTCATTCCGGAAATCGAACATATTACCGAAACTGATTCTCACCGCGATTACAAATCACTGTTACAGGAATTGTGCCAGCATTTTTTCCGTTCATATCCCGAATATCGCATGGTCAAACGTTCCGGCCCCGAACATGAGCGGATATTCTGGATAGAAGTCAGCGTGGACAGCAAGGTCTACGGGCCGGGTACGGGCCGGAACAAAAAAAGCGCCGAGCAGGAGGCTGCCCGCATGGCGTATCAGGCGCTTGAAAATAAAATATAAAGCGTAAGGAGCGGATATGCGGTACGGTTATTTTGATAATGAAAAATGCGAATATGTAATTGAGCGGGTTGATACGCCCATGAGCTGGACTAATTATATCGGTACGGAAAACATGGTGGGTGTTTTTAATCAGACCGCCGGGGGCTATTTATTTTGTAAAAGCGCGGAATACCACCGGATTACACGGTTCAGGGGAAACGCCGTTCCCGCTGACCGGCCCGGCCATTATGTGTATCTGCGTGATGATGAAACAGGCGATTACTGGACCATTAGCTGGCAGCCAACCGCAAAGCCGGTGGAATGTTACAAATCCCGGCATGGACTTTCCTATTCAATATATTCCTGCGAGTACAATGGCATTTATGCGGAGCAGACACTGTTTATTCCACGGGGCGCTGATGTTGAACTCTGGGATATAAAAATCGAAAACCGCAGCGGCAAGCCCCGCAAAATAAGCGTTTTTTCTTATGCCGAACTTTCCTGGCATCAGATTAACGGTGATAATAAAAATTTTCAGTGCACATTATACTGCGCCGCCGCATCATATAAAGATCGCGTTATTGAGCAGGAACTCCATTACGAGGAAAACAGTTTCCAGTTTTTTACCGCCGATTTTGATCCTGACGGTTTCGAGATTGAGCGGGAGCGTTTTACCGGTATCTGGCGCGGCGAGGCTAATCCCGAAGCTGTTGAAAAGGGAGCGCTTGCGGGCCGGATCAGTTGGCAGGGCGGAAATCAGTGTACGGTTCTGCATAAAAAGCTTTTGCTGGGAGCGGGGCAAAATACCCGGCTGTGTTTTATGCTCGGCGAGGGAAACCGCGAAACCGGTCTGCGTATCCGCGCGCAATTTTCAAACCCGCAGACCCGTGACGCAGCTTTTTCCGCTCTTGCCGGATACTGGAAAGAGAAGCGTTCCCAACTGCAAATCAATACACCCAATGGCGATATGAACACAATGCTCAATATCTGGACATTATATCAGAGTGAAATCAATGTGATATTTTCCCGCTTTGCCAGTTTTATTGAAGTGGGGGGGCGTACCGGTCTGGGTTACCGCGACACTTCGCAGGATGCCATGTGCGTTATTCACAGCAATCCTGAAAAATGCCGGGAACGGCTGGTACAGCTTCTCAAAGCATTGGTCAGCGAAGGGTATGGTATTCATCTTTTTGAGCCTGAATGGTTTGAAAAAAAGAGCGGCGCCGCGAGTACTTACAAAAGTCCGACAGTGATCCCTGCTCCTGACAGAGACTCGGTTGTTCACGGGATAAAAGATGCGTGCAGCGATGACGCTCTGTGGCTGGTTTCTTCCATAACCGAATATATACGGGAAACAGGCGATGCGGCTTTTGCCGATGTGGTTCTGCCATACGCCGATGCGCAGGCCGCCCCTGATTCGGTGTACGATCATTGCAAAAAAATATTGCAATTTTCTGAGCGAATGGTGGGAAGCCACGGCATCTGTCAGGGATTGCGGGCGGACTGGAACGACTGCCTTAATCTGGGCGGCGGCGAAAGCGCTCTGGTGAGTTATCTGCATTTGTGGGCGCTGGATAGTTTTATCAAACTTGCCGAATTTTTGGGCAGAACCGAAGATGCTGCCCATTTCAAACAGGTTCACGAAAAAACCGCGAAAGTCTGCCGTGAAACATTATGGGACGGCAAGTGGTATCTGCGGGGCTTTACCAAAGATTCAAGACCCATTGGAACCAATGCCGACAGGGAAGGCAAGGTTCATCTGGAAAGCAATACATGGGCGGTCATTGCCGGAGGAGACGGGCCGGAACGGGGAAAGCAGGCAATGGATTCGGTGGAAGAATTTTTGGGGACTCCCTACGGGCTTATGCTCAATGCTCCGGCCTATACGGTCATTGATGATGATGTTGGTTTTGTAACCCGCGTGTATCCTGGCTTGAAGGAAAACGGGGCAATCTTCAGCCATCCCAATCCCTGGGCATGGGTTGCGGAATGTATTCTGGGCAGGGGAGATCGCGCAATGATATTGTATAACCAGCTTTGTCCGGCAGCGTGGAACGACCGCTGCGACTTGCGCAAGGCCGAGCCATACAGCACCTGCCAGTTTATTACCGGAAAGGATCATCCCGCATTTGGCGAGGCGCATCATCCTTTTATGACCGGCTCAGGCGGCTGGAGCTATTTTGCCGCAACCCAATACATTCTGGGCATAAGGCCTGAGTTCAACGGCCTGATTATAGACCCCTGCATTCCGCCGGAATGGGACGGATTCAGCGCTGTCCGCCGCTTCCGGGGCGGAGAATATCACATAACGGTACAAAACCCAAAACACGTCAGCAAAGGTGTCGTGCGAATATTGATAGACGGCGAACAGCGGGACAGTATTCCCCTGCTCAAGAACGGCGAAAGCTGTAAAGCGGAAATTATTCTTGGATAGGAATTACCGTAATTCCGCTTCCATTTTGCCCTGCAAGTTCTGTTGAATATACCGGCGGATTCTGGTCCGCACATCGGGATCGATTCGCTGGGTAAAGAGAATGACATATATTTTATCTTTTTCGTCAATACGGGAGCCAAAAACAATACCCTCGGCTTTCAGCAGATTGCTTTGCAGCTTGATCTGTATATCCTTGAACAGGGTATTTTTGGTCAATTCGGGATCACTCTCAAAAGAGCAGGAAATACCCACTACGCTGATATCCTTGATCTGACCGGTAACAAAACTGCCGCCCCAGGGTATATTTATGGTAGTATTGGTTTCTTTTTCGGTAGTTACCCGGATATATTTCCGCTGGCCTTTGGCCTCAACCGCATGGAGAGTCTCAATAAGCTGCTTCATGGACTTGTTCAGATCCGCTCTCAGCGCAATGTAGCCGCAGGGGAGTTTTAAGGCTCCAGTATATTTCTTGCGAAGCTCCTCATCATTGCTTGACGACACAATGCCAACAGAAACACCGCTTGTTTCCGGCGATTTTATGATACTGGTAATCCATGCCTCCCAGTCTTTTTCGGACATTTTTTCGTTAATATCCACAAGCACGATGGAATCGGGATTTTTTCTCAGTACCCGTCTTAGTGATTCATGGTTTTTGGAAATATAGACTTCAAATTCCTGTTGCCCCAACTCCGGAATAACCTGGTTCTGTACCACTGCGGAGGGGTACAGAAAAAAGATCTTCCTTCCTACAATTTCCGAAGAACTAGCCATAATAATACTATAATCCACGGCG
>JAIRUN010000121.1 GCA_031254365.1 Treponema sp.
CTTGTACAGATTCTCCCTTTCGGTTATAATTACCTGTAAAGCAAACGCTTGTTGCGTTACAAAGGAGTCAATATGAGCAACAGATCATACTACATAGCCGGAAACTGGAAAATGCACAAAACGCGGGCCGAATCCGCGGAACTTGCCCAGGCCCTGGTGTCCCAGCTTAAGGATGGCAAACACAAGTACCTGGTAGCGCCTTCTTTTACCAGCCTTGAAACGGTGAGCGCCATAGTCGAAGGAACCAATGTCCGCCTGGGCGCGCAGGACTGCGCGGCTGAAGAGCAGGGTGCGCATACCGGGGAAGTTTCGGTGCTGCAGCTTAAAGACCTCGGCGTACAGACCATTATTTTGGGTCACAGTGAGCGCCGGCATACCTATAAAGAGGACGATGCGCTGATCAACAAAAAGGTCAAATTGGCGCTCAAACACGGTTTTGAGGTGATTCTCTGTATTGGGGAATTGCTGGAGGAGCGCGAGGCGGGCAAGGCGGAAGAAGTCTGCGAAACCCAGACAGTCAAAGGCCTTGAAGGGGTCAGCGCGGCTGATCTTTCAAACCTTGTTATTGCTTATGAGCCGGTATGGGCCATTGGGACCGGAAAAACCGCCACCCCGGAGGACGCGGACGCGATTCACGCTTTTGTGCGCAAGGTGATCGGCAAGCTCTATGGCGCGGATGCCGCGGACAAGATCATCATCCAGTACGGCGGCTCGGTAAAGCCGGAAAACGCCGCCCAGCTTATGGCAAAGGAAAACATAGACGGCGCACTGGTTGGCGGCGCATCCCTGAAAACCGATACTTTTGTGCCCATTGCGAAGTTTTCATAGATAAGGAACGGTAATGATTATCGCCGCCATTCTCATCGGGCTTGTCGCGTTGGCAGGTAATAGTTATCTGGCAATATAAAAAAAATCGAGCTTTACAATACGCATTGCCGCCCTTATCGCCCTGGCGGTGATGATCATTACGGTCATAATTTGTGTTTTATTTGTCTTTTCCGGGGAAACAATGACGAAAACCACGCTCCTGCCTGACGCAATCCCGGTTGAGCCTCCTCCTGACACAAAAAGCAGTATCACAGGGGTGCTATTCTTAGTGATATTCCTCATCATGATGTTTCTGGTAGTTTTGGTTCTTTCCCTGCGGGAACAGCGAAGGGTAAAAAAGAGCCGCTGACCGCTTTTTTCCCTAACAAAACACCGGAAAATCACCGATTATAAAGAAAGCATTGTATCTCAAATAGTGTTATTGTATACTTTTTATGAGGGGAGGTTTCGGGTATGTCTGACAGTGAAGAGCTGGATCTGGACGGTGGTGATGCGCCGGAAGCAGGTAGTTCCGCCAAAAAGAAAGGCGGCGTTGGGTCCATATTACCAACAATTCTCAAATTTGCCGCTATTGGGCTTGGAGCGCTTATTTTTATCGTTACTGTTTCGGTTGTTACTTTCAGTATCATGAATAAGGGCGGGAAACAGCAAACTGCGGTAGTTGACCCCACCTCGCCTTATCAAGGGAAGCGTCCCATATACACCTATTACACCGGTATTGGGTCAGTATCCACCAAAACTAAAGATGTTGTTGGTTATTCGGTAACAGTGGATATGATACTTGGGTATGATCCTGAAGAAACGGCGGCCGCGGTAGAACTTGCCGGCCGTCAGTATGAACTGCGGGATTTTGTGCGGCGGTATTTCACCGGAAAATACGCCGCTGACCTGGCTCCTGAGCGGGAGGAACAGCTCAAACAGGAGATAAGGGAGATTTTGAACACCCGTTTTCTGGATACGACCAGGGTACGGATCGTGCTGTTCAATAAACTCGATGTAATGGAAGCGTTTTAAGAGGGCGTGAGTTCATTCCTGTTCGGAGTGAACTCAGTTGTTTTTCGCCTGAAAATAAGCTAGGATGAACCATGACAGAAGTTCTGTCCCAGGATGAAATAGACCAACTACTCACCGCGATAAATGCCGGGGATACGGAGCCTGAGGATTTCAGGCCCGCGGCTGATAGCCGGAAGATCAAGATATATGACTTCAAACGGCCCGACAAATTCTCCAAGGAACAGATTCGCACGGTCTCGATCATGCACGAGACTTTTGCCCGTTTAACCACCACAAGCCTTTCCGCCCAGCTTCGGGCAATGGTTCATGTCCATGTGGCATCAGTGGATCAGCTTACTTACGAGGAATTTATCCGCTCCATACCCACGCCCACTACGCTGGCGATTATCAATATGGATCCCCTGAAAGGCAACGCCATTCTGGAGATTGATCCCGCGATCACTTTTTCGATTATTGAACGACTTTTTGGCGGAGCGGGGGAGGGGACCAAGTTCCAGCACGAGTTAACCGATATTGAACAGTCGGTAATGGAAGGGATTATTGTCCGTATTCTGGGGAATATGCGGGAAGCATGGACCACGGTAATAGACCTTCGTCCCCGGCTGGGGCAAATTGATACCAATCCCCAGTTTGCCCAGATCGTACCCCCCACTGAAATGGTGGTTCTGGTAACTCTGGAAACCAAAGTGGGCGAGGTGGAAGGGATGATGAACTTCTGTATTCCCTACCTTACGATTGAGCCTATCATCGGAAAATTATCAGCCCAATTCTGGTATTCCTCGGTACGCCGGAATGCCACAACAGAGAATCTCAATGTACTAAAGGAGAAGCTCGCAACTGTCGATGTTAATGTTGTAGCCGAAATTGGAAAGATCAGCATTCCGGTCAGGGATGTGCTTTCTTTGCAAAGAGGGGATGTGATACGGCTGTACAATACCCGTGTAGACGAACCTTATTCCCTGAATATCGGCAACAAACCAAAGTTCCTGTGCCGGCCCGGCGTAATCGGAAAAAAGCAGGCGGTACAGATAACGAAGAAGATTGCCGAGCTTGTGCATGATGAATTTGAAGAGCTGGCGAATGACGGGGAGGAAACAATATGATGATGATGAGTGATGGAGCCCTTTCTCAGGCTGAAATAGACGCACTGTTGGCAGGCGTGGATTCGTCCAGCGGTGGTTCTGCTCCGGCGGCGGTAGCAACGGCTCCGGGAGGCAGTACAGACCCGGAACAGTTGTCCCTGCAGTCTTTCCTTTCTTCAACTGTTGGCGCGCAATCTTCAAACCTTTCAATGATGACCGGGGCTACGGTGAGCCTTAGCGAGCCGAAGGTGAGTTTTTCAGGCAGAGACAATCTGCTTTCACAGCTTCCCGACACTGTAACAGTGGTCAAGGCTGATTTTACTTCCGGTTTCCCCGGCGAGCATTTATTTGTTCTTTCCGAGGAATGCGCCAAAGCAATTGCCAGTCTGATGAATAAAGAAGAGAACATCGAACTTGACGAGATGGCGATGTCGGTTATTGGGGAAGTTGTATCCCAGATGGTTGGTCACCAGATAACCGCCCTGACCGATAAAACCGGCAATAAATCCATTGCGTCGGCTTCTCCTGAAGCGGCGAATGTTCCCAAAGGTGTAGCGGCCCTGCCTGGCGGCAGTTTTTCCACTGCGGTATACGATGTTGATCTGGGCGATGGGATCAATTACGAGATTTGGGAAGTATTTGGTTCCAAAGTTTCCTCCGAAATTGCCAAAGCTTTAATCAGCGCCAGCACTCCTCAGGCCGCATCCAGCGGAAAGGGTACAGGCGCGGCGCCTGGCATGAATATGGGTGGCATGCAGATGCCAATGGGTATGGGTGGTATGCAGATGCCGATGGGCATGGGAGGTATGCAAATGCCGATGGGTATGATGGGTGGTGGTATGCCCAACATGGGAGCTGCCAATGTGCAGGCCGTACAGTTTCCCAACCTGATGCAGCCAATGGGAGGCACCATGGAATCAGGCAATATCAGCCTCATTATGGACGTGTTCATGGAAATGACCGTCGAGCTGGGGCGTACCAAAAAACTTATAAAAGAAATCCTGAGCATGGGTGAAGGAACAATTATAGAGTTGGATAAACTTGCCGGTGAGCCGGTTGATATTCTGGTAAACCACAAACTCATTGCCAAGGGCGAAGTAGTAGTCATTGATGAAAACTTCGGTGTCCGCGTTACCGAGATTGTTTCCCCAATGGAAAGAATGAACGATATGAGCTAGGCCCCGTTACTAATCCGGGGCTGCTTTTGTTTCTTGAATTCCTCCACAATATACAGTATTCTGTCAAAACAGGAGGAATGCCATGCAATACGGTTATTTTGATGATGAGGCGCGGGAATATGTGATTACCCGCCCTGATACCCCGTATCCCTGGATCAATTATCTGGGCAGCGAAAATTTTTACGGTTTATTTTCAAACACATCCGGGGGCTATTGTTTCTTTCAGGATGCCCGTATGCTCCGCTTGATCCGCTACCGGTATAATAATGTGCCAACTGACGCGGGCGGACGGTATTTTTACCTCCGCGATGGCGGCGATGTGTGGTCGCCTTCCTGGATGCCGATGAAATCCGGGCTGGACAAATACGAGTGCCGCCACGGGATGGGTTATTCGCGCATATCATCAGCGCGGAACGGTTTGGCGTTCACGCAAACATCGTTTGTGCCGCTGAAAGACAACTGCGAAATCCACAAAGTCGTACTGACCAATGAATCCAAAACTGAAAAAAACATTGATATTTTTTCTTTTATTGAATTCTGTCTGTGGAACGCCAATGATGACATGACGAATTTCCAGCGTAATTTCAGTATCGGCGAACTTGAGGTTGAAGGTTCGCGTATTTATCACAAAACAGAATACCGTGAACGCCGCAATCATTATGCGGTATGGGCGGTTAATGCTCCTGTTGCGGGCTTTGATACGGATCGCCAGACTTTTTTGGGTTTGTATAACGGCTTTGATCATCCAGAGACTGTGTTTGCCGGGAAAGCGAATAACTCCGTTGCGTCCGGCTGGTCGCCGATTGGTTCGCATCATATCAAAGTACAGTTGGCCTCAGGCGGATCAAAGGCTTTTGTTTTCGTGCTGGGCTACTGCGAAAATCCTGAAGATAAAAAGTGGGAAAGTCCCGGTGTGATCAATAAGGCTCCTGCCAACGCGCTGCTTGAAAAATATAGTACGCCGGAGGCGGCTGATAAAGCGCTTGCCGCGTTAAACGATTACTGGAAGAATCTCCTGGGCCGCTTTACTGTTGATGCGGAAGACAAACGCATGGCGCGTATGGCGGGTGTGTGGAACCAGTATCAATGTATGGTTACATTTAATATGTCCCGCAGCGCGTCATATTTTGAGTCAGGCATTGGCCGCGGCATGGGGTTCCGCGATTCAAATCAGGATTTACTGGGCTTTGTTCATCTTGTGCCTGAACGCGCCAGAGCGCGCATTCTGGACATCGCGGCCACGCAATTCCCCGATGGCAGCGCGTATCATCAGTACCAGCCATTAACCAAGCGCGGCAATAACGAAGTCGGTTCCGGTTTTAACGATGATCCCCTGTGGCTGATCTGCGGCGTTGCGGCATACATCAAGGAAACAGGCGATTACAGCATCCTTGATGAAAAAGTCCCATTCGATAACAACAAAGAACTGGCGGATACTTTATTCATTCACTTAAAACGTTCTTTCGATTATACCATGACCCATCTGGGCCCGCACGGGCTGCCGCTCATTGGCCGCGCTGACTGGAACGATTGTCTTAACCTTAACTGCTTTTCCAAAACGCCCGGCGAATCTTTCCAGACCACGGCCAATTTTGAGAGCGGTATAGCGGAATCGGTTTTAATTGCCGCGATCTTTGTGTTTAACGGCCCCGATTATATTGAAATCTGCCGACGCACGGGCCGCGCGGATGAAGCGGAACGCGCGGAAAAAGCCGTTGCCGCCATGATTGAAACCGTCAACAATCACGGTTGGGACGGGAACTGGTTCCTCCGCGCTTATGACGCATATGGTAAAAAAATAGGCAGCCATGAATGTGAGGACGGCCAGATTTTTATCGAATCCAACGGCTTTGCGGTAATGGCGGGCATAGGGCTTGAGGACGGCCGCGCCGCAAAAGCGCTTAACTCCGTTAAGGAACGGCTCGACACAAAATACGGCATTGTGCTGCTTCAGCCGGCATATAAGGAATATCATCTGGAATTGGGCGAAGTTTCATCCTATCCGCCGGGTTATAAGGAAAACGCCGGTATCTTCTGCCACAACAACCCCTGGGTTACCATTGCGGAAACCAGACTGGGCCGGGGTACGCGGGCATTTGAAACATATACAAAGATATGCCCGGCCTACCGCGAAGATGACAGCGATCTGCGCCGGATGGAACCGTATGTGTACGCGCAAATGGTCGCGGGCTGTGACGCGCCGCGCTTTGGTGAAGCGAAAAATTCCTGGCTCACCGGAACTGCCGCGTGGACATTTGTCAGTATTTCACAATATATTCTGGGTGTGCGTCCGGTATATGACGGCCTGTTGATCGATCCGTGTATTCCGGCAAGCATGAAGAATTTTTCAGTTATACGTCATTTTCAAAATGCTGACTACCGTATTACAGTGGACAACAGCGCGGGCGTGGAAAAAGGCGTTAAATCCGTTACGCTTGACGGTAAGGCTCTGAGCGGCACGGTATTGCCCGCGCTCAAAGACGGAAAATCCCACGAAGTTATTGTGATGATGGGATAGATTTGCGATAAAAAGGGGTATTGTATGTATTACAGAAATTTTTTAACCGTTACTTACGCTCCGGCGGCGTATCTGAATGATAATTCAATCGAACAGATCAGAGCCGATATCGAAAAGACGGGAAAATATATCAAGCTGGATAAAATTTATCTGGAAACGTACCGTTCAGATGTACTGGTAGAACGAAAAAAAATGGAAGCCGTAAAAGCGCTCTTCATTGAAAAGGGCTTTCAGGTTTCAGGCGGAATTACAACGACCACAACCCGCACATTGATGGGCAGTATGTGTTTTACCAATCCTGAAAACCGCAAAAAACTGGGCGAGATCGCCGCTTTTACCGCGGAACTTTTCGATGAAGTGATACTGGATGATTTTTATTTTACCAACTGCCGCTGTGAAGAATGCATTAAGGCAAAAGGGGATCGTGACTGGGCATCGTTCCGGCTCGCGCTGATGAACGACATCTCCGAAAATGTCATTATCAAAAATGCGAAGGCGGCCAATCCCAAAGTAAATGTTATTATCAAATACCCCAACTGGTATGACAGTTTTCAGGCCAGCGGTTATAATCTTGAAGATCAGCCGCGTATGTTCGACATGATCTATACCGGCACGGAAACGCGTGACCCCTCTTACACGCATCAGAACCTGCCGCGGTATTTGAGCTTCTTCCTGCCACGGCTCCTGGAGCATATCAAACCAGGTAAAAACGGCGGCGGCTGGTACGATTTGTTTGAGTGCAGTCTGGAAGATTATGTGCAGCAGGCTTACTTGACCCTATTTGCGAAATGCCGCGAGAATATGCTGTTCTGTTTTCCGCTGCTGGTTAATGCCCCCATTTACGCGGCTGCTGCCGGCGTGGTTTACGATGAGGCGGATCTGTTCATGGATCAAATCGGTGAACCTGTGGGTGTTGCCTGTTACAAGCCTTTCCACTCGCACGGAGAACGCCGTCTGTATGATTTTTTGGGTATGCTGGGTATACCGCTTGATCCGTATCCCTATTATCCCTCGGATGCGGAAACGATATTACTTACGGCGGATGCCGCATGGGATGAGGCAATCGTTGGCAAAATCCAGCGGAGTTTATTGACCGGAAGCGTTGTTTTTATTACCAGCGGTCTGTACGAAAAACTGGCAGGCAAGGGGATTGAAGATATTCTGCCGCTTGAGATCACCGGCAAAAAGATCAGTTCCGATACGTTTACCAACAGCGTATTTGGTCAGAGGAACAGCGGTTTCATAAAAGCAGCCGGCGAGGTAACAATGCCACATATCGCCTATAACGAAAACGATCTGTGGATACTGTGTTCCGCGCTCACTCCTTTTTTCAGTCATCCATTATTGCTGAGGGGCGCTTATGGCAAAGGCTGGCTGTATGTACTGACAATTCCCGATGCGCCGGCGGATTTATACAAACTTCCCGCCGAGACGCTCACCCTGCTGCGCAGAGAATTAAAATTGCCCGTAACGCTTGAATGTGGAAGCCGCGTAGGGCTGTTCCCCTATGATAACAATACATTCATCCTGCAGTCATTTTTGGAACGGCCCGAAAATGTACGTGTATATATTGGCAGACCCGGCGTATCGCTTGTACCGCTTGCGGGAATGGGAATGCGTCCTTTACTCAAAGCGCCTTCAAAAGAGAACGAGAGTGTATTTGATGTGCATTTAATGCCGGGCCGTTACACGGCGTTCAAAATTGAAGGCTGATACTAAAGGCGCATTTTATGTTGAGCAAAGTTGAAGCGGCGGTCAGGGAAAACATTCTGCCATTCTGGCAGGGTATGATCGACAAAGAAAATGGCGGTTTTTACGGCGAAGCTGATTTTTTAGGAAAGGCGGATAAAACCGCCGCCAAAGGCGGCATTCTGCATGCGCGCCTCCTGTGGACTTTTTCCGCCGCTTACGGCCTTTTTCATGATGAATCGTATAAGGCGTGCGCGGCGCACGCGAAAGATTTTTTGACAGCCGCGTTTTTGGATAAAAAATACGGCGGCCTGTACTGGCTTGCTGATCACAAGGGACAGCCGCTTGATACCCGCAAACAGTTTTATAATATCGCTTTTGGTATTTACGCGCTCAGTGAACATTTTCACGCTGTCAAAGATCAATCATCGCTTGATTTGGCGTATGCCTTATTTGACGCGATTGAAGATCACGGGTTTGATTCTGCGAAAGGCGGGTATATTGAGGCCTGTACCGGTGAATGGCACAGTGTCGAAGATTCCCGATTAAGCGATAAAGATTTAAACAGCCCCAAGTCCATGAACACGAATCTTCATGTGCTGGAAGCGTACACTAACCTTCTGCGTGCAGGAAAAGACAGCCGCGTACATAAAGCCCTTGAAGGTCTTATTCACATAACGCTGGACAAGATCGTTAATCGTAACTGGCATTTTGAATTGTTCTTTGACATGAACTGGAATTCGCTCGTGGGGGATATTTCGTACGGTCACGATATTGAGGGAAGCTGGCTTTTGTATGAGGCGGCGCTTGCGCTGGGCGATGAAAAACTTATCGCCAAAGTAAAGCAGGCGGCCTTACACATTGCGGAAGTTACGTATACCGCCGCTATCGATCACCAAAACGGAGGACTGTTAAGCGGCTGCGATGCGGCAGGGAAAGTCCACTCCAAAAAGGAATGGTGGCCCCAGGCGGAAGCGGTTGTGGGATTTTATAATGCGTATGAACTGTCCGGCGAGCGGAAATATTTTGACGCGGCGGCCAATATCTGGGATTTCATCGAAAAATACTTTATGGACCGCGAACACGGGGAATGGCATAATGAACTGAGCCTTGACAATGTGCCTGATACCAGTATGCCAAAGGCCGGTTTCTGGAAATGTCCGTACCATAATGGCCGCGCTTGTTTTGAAATAATCCGGCGTATGAGATAAAAATAGCGATAAAAAATATCCTGATACGGTGACACTGTAGTCTCTTTATGCTATTATTGCCTTAAAGAAGGAAAAACCATGATTTTTAATCCTGAATATGAATGTATGGAACCGCAGGCGCGGAAAAAACTCCAGCTTGCAAACCTCAAAAACCTTGTTGAAATGGTTTACGCTCACGTCCCCTTTTACCGGGACAAGCTGGATGCACTGGGCCTCAAGTCGCGGGATATTCACAGCATCGCCGATATAGAAAAACTGCCCTTTACCACTAAGGACGATCTGAGGGACAACTACCCCCACGGACTGCGGGCCTGCCCCCAGGACCGGATTGTGGAGGTTCACATGAGTTCCGGCACTACGGGCAAGCCGGTGGTGGACGAGTACACCATGAAGGACATCGACATCTGGCGGGAAGCCATGTCCCGGACTTTGTCAGCGGCGGGCTGTACCAGAGATGACATTGTGCAGAACTGTTACGGTTACGGGCTGTTCACCGGCGGGCCGGGCGCGCATTACGGGGCCCTTAATATCGGCGCGGAAGTGCTGCCAATGTCCAGCGGCAATACCGGACGGCAGCTTATGGTTATGCAGGATTTTGGCTCAACCATGCTCTGCTGTACCCCGTCATACGCCCTGTATATGACCGAAGAAGCGGCAGACGCGGGAATCGATTTACACAAGCTCCCGATCAATAAAGGATGTTTTGGCGCGGAGCCCTGGAGCGAGAATATGCGGACCGAGATCGAAGCCCGTTACAGTATGAAAGCCTACGACATCTACGGTCTGACTGAAATTATCGGGCCTGGCGTTTCCTTTGAATGTGAAGCTCAGGACGGATTGCACGTAAACGAGGACCTGTTCTATCCGGAGGTTATTGATCCAGCCACTGGCAGGGTATTGGGTGACGGCGAAAAGGGCGAACTGGTTTTTACCACCCTCACCAAAGAAGGAACGCCGCTGCTCCGTTACCGCACACGGGACATTACCTTTTTAATGCGTGAACCCTGTTCCTGCGGGCGCACCACTGTGCGTATGCACCGGCTCTTTGGCCGTACCGATGATATGCTGATTATCCGGGGGGTCAATGTGTTCCCCAGCCAGATCGAACAGGCGCTTATCGAAATCGAGGGAACCGAACCGCAGTACCTCATCGTGGTCAACCGTGGCGAGAATCATCTGGACGAAGTGGAATTGCAGGTTGAAGTAAAGAAAGATTTCTTCAGCGATGAAACCCGCGGTCTTGAGGGATTGCGCAGCCGGATCGAAAGTGTGATGAAAAGCAAACTCCAGATCGCTTTGAAAGTGAAACTCGTGGAGCCGCGAACCATTGAGCGCTCTATCGGAAAAGCGAAAAGAGTTATCGACAACCGGAAGATATAGGGTATAATAGACAAAGAGGTAATCATGGGAATTAAGCAAATATCAGTTTTTCTGGAAAACACCACGGGCCGGCTGAGTGAAGCTACCGGGACTCTGGCGCAGGCAGGAATAAACCTGCGGGCGATCAGTATAGCCGACACTGCTGACTTTGGAATACTCAGGCTCATTGTTGATAAAACCGATGAAGCGGTCAATGCCCTGAACAGCGCGGGCTTTACCACCCGGCAGACCAGTGTAGTTGCGGTGGAAATTGAGGATGTGCCGGGAAGCCTTGCCAGGCTGATGGAACTGTTTCAAAAATCCCAGATCAATATTGAATATCTGTACGCTTCGCTGGAGGGGCAGATGGGCAAGGCGGTAGTGATCTTCAAACTGGAAGATCATGAAAAGGGTTTCAGGATACTCAAGGAAAACGGCCTTACCCTGGCGGAGAAATTCTAAATGAAAATTTTAATGGTAGCCAGCGAAGCAGTCCCTTTTGCCAAGACCGGAGGGCTTGCGGACATGGTTTCCGCCCTTTCGATCAATTTGGCAAAACTTGGGCATGAAGTAAAAATTGTCATGCCCCGCTATTATTCGATAGACCGCAGCAAACTGAAACAGCTTCCCGGCGCACTGGGAGTTCCGGTGGGCTGCGGCGGCGAAGAATGGAGCGGGGTGTATACCACATCCATGCCCGGCGCTCCGTCAAAAAAGCCGGTGCAAGTGTACTTTATCGATCATGAGATTTTTTTCGGCAAGGACGGAATTTACGGGATTCCTTCCGAGCCTGATTTTCTGGACAATTCCCGGCGTTTCTCTTTTTTCTGCCGGGCCGCGTTTCAGCTTTGCCGTAAAATCGACTGGTATCCTGATATACTCCACGCGCATGACTGGCCTGCGGCTTTGGCTCCGGTGTATCTGAAATTCGCCGAGCGGATTCCGGCCAGCGCCGGAGGTTTTGAGAAAACCGTATCACTTTTGACGATTCACAATCTGGGCTATCAGGGCATTTACAGCAAAGACAATTTCGCCTACATGGGGCTTGGCTGGGATGTATTTTACGAGGCCGGTTTTGAGGACTGGAGTATGCTAAATATGCTGAAGGCGGGCCTGTACAGCGCGGACAAGATCAACACTGTTTCACCTAACTACGCCGAGGAAACCAAAATTCAGGCGCACGGCTTCAGACTCGACGGTGTACTCCGTTACCGTTCCGCCGATTATTCCGGCATACTCAATGGTATTGATACCGCTGTGTGGAATCCGGCAAAAGACAAATATATCCCCCAGAAATATTCGGCAAAAGATATGGAAGGAAAGGCAAAAGCAAAGGAAGCGTTACAGCGGGAATTCGGCCTTCCGCCCAATGCGAAAGTGCCTATTGTTGGTATGGTTACGCGGCTTACCGAACAAAAGGGAGTCGGAGACCTTTTTGGCCCTGCCTATGGTTCAGCCTGGTCGATTTGCCGCGACATGGACCTTCAGATGGTCATTCTCGGTTCAGGCGATCCCTGGTGTGAATATGAAATCGGCAGTCTCGCTTCCCGGCTTTCCAATTTCCGGGCAAAGATCGGCTACAGTGAGGAGATCAGTCATCTTATTGAAGCGGGCAGCGATTTCTTTCTCATGCCCAGCCGCTATGAGCCCTGCGGCCTGAACCAGATGTATTCACTTGCCTACGGAACCCTTCCCATTGTGCGAAGAACCGGCGGCCTTGCCGATACGGTGGAAAACTACAGCGAGACCAGTGGTTCAGGTACGGGCTTTATGTTCGAGGATCTGACACCTTCGGCAATTTACAACACCGTGGGCTGGGCGGTCTGGGCCTGGTACAACCGTCCCAAACACATAGAAGCCATGCGTCTGCGTGGAATGAAGATGGATTTTTCCTGGGAACAATCGGCGCAGAAATATATCGAGTTATACGAAAAAGAAATAGAGGCTCTGGATTAACCCATGTCTGATTTTTTAATGAACACCTACCACCGACTGCCGGTAACATTCGTGCGGGGAGAAGGCTCATGGCTCTTTGATGCCGCCGGAAAAAAATACCTGGATTTCAGTTCCGGTATTGCGGTTAACTGTCTGGGTCACGCATACCCGCCGCTGGTTCGGGCCATTACGGAACAGGCGGCGAAATGCAGCCATGTGTGCAATTATTATCAGAGCGATGTTGCGCTGGCCTTTGCGGAAAAACTCGTGGCAGCCTGCGCGCCTGGCGGCATGAAAAATGTGTTTCTTGCCAATTCCGGCGCGGAGGCCAACGAAGGCGCGTGCAAAATCGCCCGCAAATATTCGCTGAAAAAATACGGCCCCGGCAGGCACACTATCGTTACTCTGAGGGGAAGTTTCCACGGCAGAACCATTACCACACTCGCCGCGACAGGGCAGGACAAATTCCATACGACATTCGGCCCTTTTACCGAAGGCTTTGCCCATATTCCCGGCGGCGACATTGCCGCGCTGGACAAGGCGCTTGATCAAAAAACCGTAGCGGGGCTGTTAATTGAAGCGGTGCAGGGGGAAAGCGGCATTGTTCCCCAGAGCGTGGAATTTATCGAAGCGGCGGCGCGGCTGTGCGCGGAGCGGGACATCCTGCTCATGTGTGACGAAATTCAATGCGGCATGGGCCGGACCGGAACCTTCCTCGCCTTTGAGCAGTATCGCACCGCAGACGGCGCGTGTGTAGACGGCAAGCCGCTCAAGGCCGATGTGGTAACGCTTGCCAAAGCGCTGGCCGGGGGAATCCCCGCGGGCGCGGTACTTGCCGGTGAAAAAACCCGCGCTGTTTTTGAACCGGGCGATCACGGCAGCACCTTTGGCGGCAACCTCATTGCTGCGGCCGCGGGCCTCGTGGTACTTGAAACGGTAAACCAGAGCGCATTCCTTGCGCAGATCAGAGGCAAAGGTGAAATGATGATGTCGGAGATCAGGGCATGGAATCATCCCAGGGTAAAAGAAGTACGGGGCAGGGGACTGATGATCGGAGTCGATATTGATCTTGACGCGCGGCCTGTTCTGGAAGCCGCTGTGTCAAAGGGCCTGTTGATTCTTTCCGGCGGGACTCAGATTCTCCGCTTCCTTCCGCCCTACACAATCAGCGACAGTGAAATCGAACAGGGACTGGAAATAGTGCGGGAAATATTGAACGGCAATTGATGAATTATTTAAGTATCTGCCTTAATCCCACTCTGCAAAAAACTCTGCGATTTTCTTCGATTGTTTCTGATACGGTTAATCGGACAAACATTCACCGGCTGGACGCTTCGGGGAAAGGGATAAATGTCAGCCGTGTGTTAACACAACTAGGCAAAAATGTCGTTCACCTTACCCAGCTTGGCGGCCCCATGCGGCCATTGTTTCTTTCTCTCTGCGAACAGGATTCTCTTTCTGTGGAATGGGTGGAGAGCGGCAGCCCCATCCGCTTTTGTCATACGCTGATCAATGACGCTGATTCAAGCGTTACCGAACTCATTGAAGAATCGGAACCTGTCGCCGCCGGTACTGAACAGCGGCTGCTGGAACATTTTGACAGCCTGCTTGCGGGAAGCCTGCTCGCGGACGGCGATTACATTAT
>JAIRUN010000037.1 GCA_031254365.1 Treponema sp.
TTGTTGCAAATATTCATAAAAAAAGTTTCGATAATGTCGTCCAGATGGTGTCCTAGGGCAATTTTGTTAAAACCATTTTCCACGGCGTAGCGCATTAATTCGGTGCGCCGCTGGGTGGATCACCAGTAACAGTTCATTTTTTCCCCTTCCTTGAGTCTGCCGATGACCGGCACAAAAAGATCGGTAAAGGGTATGCCCCATTCGGCAAGCCTCTCAGAAAGAATCGATTTTTTGCAGCAGGCGCAGAAGTCGGTGGAAATGTGCAACGCGGCGAGTTCATAGCCCGCTTTTAGCGCGGGCCTGACAGCGGAAAGCGCCCACGCAAGCACAGTGGAATCTTTGCCGCCTGATGCGGCGATAAGAATCCGGTCACCATCGCAGATCAGGTTCCGCTCCAGCACGGCCTTGATAGTGAGTTTTCGTACAATTTCGCTTGCGCCTGCCCTGCGCAAAAATCTGCCGCTCATTTCTAACCTTTTCCGGCCGGTAACGAAGTTTCATGCCGCTTTACAATGTCGCGTAACACGAGGCTTGCCAGAATCATTCCGGCGGCGGCGGTAACAGTAACAGCGCTGCCATTAATCACTTTGTTACTATAAGGGTTATTTTCATGGCCGTTGTCAGAAGCGTTGTCAGAATCGCTGTCAGCGGCGGCAATTTCTCCGTGGCATTCAATTCTGTCCTCATCGCTGTACACTGCGGTAAAATTGCCGCTAAAGCCCCGCTTGCGAAGGCCCTGCCGCACCAGCCGGGCCAGAGGGCAGCCTTCTGTTTCCCAAATACCGGCGGTTTTAACGCGGGTGGGGTCCATTTTGAGGGCCATGCCCATTGAAGAAAACAGCGTTACTCCGGCATCTTTTGATGCCGATGCGGCACAGCTTATTTCGATGAGATCGAGTTTATGAGTCAAACTGTCAATGGCATCAATCACATAGTCCGCTGTTTCAATGCTAAAATCAGCGGCGCTTTCCCGCGAAAAAACTTTTCCCCATGCGGACACTTCGCAGTTGGGATGTATCTCCAGCAGCCGCGCTTTCAGCGTTTCAGCTTTTGAAAGTCCCAGTGTGCGGCTTGTGGCCTGCACCTGACGGTTAACATTGCTGGCGCATATTGTGTCAAAATCCACAATACCGATTTTACCGATGCCGGAACGGACCAGCGCCTCGGCGCACCAGCTTCCCACGCCGCCCAGACCAAAGATCAGTACCTTTGTCCGCGCCAGTTTTTCCAGAACTTCCGCGCCGGTAATCAGCGCAAGCCGCTGAAACAGGGGATTAAACGCCGGGCTCTCGCCATGCTGCTTTTTATCAAGGGACACATCTTGACGCTGCGCATAACGTTCTTCTTCAGAGAAAACGCAGCCGCAGTATTTTTGCATATACAGTCCTAACGCGCGAGCCTGGGCCTGCCCCTGCCTGAACAGGGGCCTGAAGTCCCGGTACAAAAAAACAACGCCGTACCCTGCGGCCAGTTCTTCACCAATACGGCGGATCGTATCGTGCCGCTGATATGGGCTGGCAAGGAGGCTGGTACTGAATGCGTCAAAACCGTTTTTGGCAGCATGAGCGGCAGTCTGTTCCAAACGCAGACGGTAGCATACTTCGCAGCGTTCAGGGGCTTCGGTTGCGCGGCCAATATCCTGCAGAAAGGAACGCAATCCGTATTTGTCGATTATTTCCGGTTCAGGGCAATGAGCGGCGGCAAACCGGATAAACGCATCGCGGCGGTTTTGATATTCCGTGCAGGGGTGAATGTTGGGATTGTACCAGAACAGCTTCAGCGCCATGCTTTCAGCATGAATACCATCGGCATGAATACTCTCAGCGCGCAGACTTTCAACACAGGCCGCTGCGCAGGGGCCGCAGCAGCAGTGAAACAGCAGTTTCATGTATACTGCTCAATAGCTCTGGCAAGTTGATCGGCGCAGGATGTTTTTTTCCCGCCGCAGCGCAGTCCCTTGAGTTTTTTTATGACTTCAGCGGCATTCATTCCTTCAACCAGAATTCCCAGCGCCTTGAGGTTGCCATTGCAGCCATCCTCAAAAGAAGCCGAATAGACTTTGCCGTCCCGCAGTTCGAACAGTATTTTTGTCGAACAGGTTCCACTGGTTTTATATTCAAACATATTTACCCTCTTGCGATCCTTTCGCGACACGAGGGACTCGCCTTCCAGCCCTCAACATCGTGTTTCGAGTTTCGCGACACGAGGGACTCGAACCCCCTACCTACGGCTTAGAAGGCCGTTGCTCTATCCACGTGAGCTAGTGTCGCCTGATTCTACAAGTATGTCAAAAAACACATCTTTTTGGAAGACACTTCGGCGTATACCCCGCCGGGCCTATACCGGCAGGGCAACTGCATTTACCCTGATTTATGGTAATGGGTATAGGCCAGCAGAGAATGTATGTCCAATAAGATTAACATGGGGTGGCAGAGGCAAGCGTGCCATGCGTGCATGGTGCGCTTGGCCTCTGCTAGGCCCCCAAGTGGCTTCTTTAGGCATACATTCTCTACTGGGGTATGCCGCATTTAGCAATAGAGGCCAGAAAATGCAGTTGCCCCGGCGCATTGACAAGCAGAATTAAAGTGAAATATTGTCAAACAGTGCATACAGACTTGCCGTGTCAAGACGGGCATGACATACTTTCCGGTGGCCTTGAGTTGCTCTGCCAGAATGATCCCGCGGTGGATCGCCTGATTTCTCCCCGCCGTGAAGTAATTCTCTCCCAGCTTGCCGGATACATCGCTGAAATCGAACTGTTCAATCCTGCGCTGGGACTTGTGGGAACCAGCGACAGGCGGGAATTGCTTATTAAACACATACTCGATTCCCTTGCGCCGCTGTCCACGCTCATTAACTGTATGGGTCAAGGCACAGGCTCCATTGCCGATGTCGGTTCAGGCGCGGGACTGCCCGGTATACCCCTTGCCATTGTCCTGCCCCATGCGCACATTACCCTGATTGAACGGATGGGCCGCCGGGCGAATTTTTTGCGGAATACCAAAGCGGCCCTGACGCTTTCCAATGTTACGGTGGAAGAAGCGGAAATGGAAAAGGTTAGACCGGGCCGTTTCTCGCTGGTCACATTCCGGGCCTTTAAGCCGCTGGAACCCAAGATGCTCAGGAAACTGCTGCGGCTCTGCGTTGAAGGCGGAACACTTGCGGCATACAAGGGCCGCCGCGAAAAAATCGAAGCAGAACTGGCAGCCCTGGATCAAGCCAGTGTAAACAAAAACGCCCGGTTCAGCGGCCTTAACCGGCAGATAATTCCCTGCCCGGTTCCATTTCTGAATGATGAGCGGCATATTGTGTTGTTAATGTCAGACGCGCGTACCAATCTTTCCCAATAAATTAAATCGTAACATCTGTCACCTTTTGCGCTGCCATTGCAATACTCTGCCGGATAGGATATATTTTGAAGAAGCGAATATGATAAACGATGATATCATCGCCATTAAGGAGAGTATTCTCAATACCGTTGGGGAAAATTGCGAAAAACTTATACTTTTTGGTTCCCATGC
>JAIRUN010000043.1 GCA_031254365.1 Treponema sp.
TATGTGCGGCGCTTGTTCTCGGTATTTCCGCCCTGCTCCTGAGTTTGTCGCTCATGGGGGCCGTATTTGGGCTAAAGGCATTTTCCGCGGGGCTGGGGAATTTTTTTGCCCGTTCTTACGGGATTCTCTCCTTTATTATACCGATCTATCTGGGTTATGCGGCTTTTATTCTGGCTGATTCCCGCTGGCGGCCTGACCGGATTTTTATGTTAAGCGCAAGCCTGTTCCCCTTTCTGACTCTTGCGGTGGGTTTTGTGTTTATACGGGATTTTGATGTCCGTGTCCGGCAGTTTGCGTTTCTTGATTTTGCCGGAAAAACGGGATTTAGCGTTGTGATAGTTTTTATTACTCTGCTGGAAATACTTGTCCTGAGTATAATAAAAAACGCTCTCTTTGGTCCGGCGGACAAAAGCGAAGCCCGGAGTCGGCGGGTGAAGAACCGCCGCATAAACAACATGGGTAAACCCCGTGTGTTCCTGCTGCCGCCGCCCAGGGCGGAATCAAGCGGGGAGAAAGAAAACAATCGCCCGCCCAATGAATCCGTAGCGCCCGAAGTTGTGACAGAAATTTCCGCCGGAGGACAGGTTATCCACCTGCCTGAAATAAAACCGCTGGCCGCCGCTCGCGCATTTGAGGAATTGAACAAGGGAGACACGTCCGCAGCCGAAAACACGGATGAAGTGCTTGATGAACTTGAAAGTGTTGAAGCAGACAATGCGGCGGATAGTGTTGAACAGGCGATTGAGGAAGCGGAGGCCGCGGCGCTGATCCACAGCGAACAGGCGCGGAAAAAAACCGCTGCTGTTTCTTCGTACAGGACGAAGAAAAAATACAATATTCCGGTGGAAATCCTCAACGAGTACCCTGACGGCGAGTATTGGATCATTGATCAGGCTACGCGGGAAGCGGCGATAACACTCAAGGAAACGCTTGAAGAATTTAAAATACAGGCGGAAGTTACCGGAATCAGAAAAGGCCCGGTCATTACCATGTTTGAAATTCTCCCGGCTCCTGGGGTAAAGCTTTCCCGCATTGTCAATTTGCAGGACAATATCGCCCTGCGCCTTGCCGCTTCTTCGATTCGGATCGTGGCTCCCATTCCGGGGAAACACGCCGTGGGTATTGAGGTTCCCAACGCGAAACGGAACATTGTTTCATTCAGGGAAATTATTGAAGGCGAGATACAGCGCGAAGGCAAGCACCCGGAGATTCCCGTGGTCATGGGAAAGGACATCACCGGCGAAGCCCAGACAGTCGATCTTGTTCAAATGCCCCATCTTTTGATTGCCGGAGCCACGGGCGCGGGAAAGTCGGTCTGCGTCAATTCAATGATCCTTTCGATACTGTATCAACTGCCGCCTTCGCAGTGCCGCCTCATCCTCATCGATCCCAAGATCGTGGAATTAAAACTCTACAACGACATTCCCCATCTGCTGACGCCGGTCATCACCGAACCGAAACGGGCGTTTCAGGCTCTGCAATACTGCATATACGAAATGGAGCGGCGCTACGCCTGTCTTGATTCAATGGGTGTGCGTGACATTCGTAATTATAACAAACGGGTCAAAGAACGAAACATCGCCCAGGAGTATATGCCATACATTGTGATAATCATTGACGAGTTTGCCGATCTTATGGCAACTACCGGCAAAGAACTTGAGTCTACTGTTGCGCGTCTTGCCGCCATGAGCCGTGCGGTGGGCATACACCTTGTGCTGGCAACGCAGCGGCCTTCGATTGACGTTATCACCGGTCTTATCAAAGCGAATATTCCCAGCCGTATCGCCTTTATGGTTGCCAGCAAGATGGACAGCCGTATCATCATCGACATGGTGGGCGCGGAAAAATTGCTGGGCAAGGGCGATATGCTCTATGCCGGTGTAGTTGATCCTTTTCCAATCCGTATGCAGGGGGCATTTGTCTCGGAAGAAGAAGTTGAGGCAGTAGTAGCCCATGTAAAAACATTCGGCGAGCCTGAATACATTGACGATGAAATTTTCTACGATGAAGAAGAGGAAGAACTCAGTCCCTCGCTCTTTTCAGACGGCGATGATCCGTTATACGACAAGGCACTGGAAATCGTACTCCAGCAGGGAAAAGCCAGCGCCAGTTTTATTCAGCGCCGCCTGAAGATCGGCTATAACCGCGCCGCCCGCCTGGTTGAAGAAATGGAACACAAAGGCGTTGTGGGTCCGGCTCAAGGGTCGAAGCCGCGAGAGTTGCTGCGTGGCGTATAAAGCCCTTTTGGAATTCGCATGATGATACCTGAAAACTCATTGGCAGTTTACAAAAACAAGCCCGCGCTGGTACACGACACGGCGGATGGCAAAATTCTCATTTCTCTGTCAAACGGAGAGCAACTCAAGGTTCGGGAAAAGGATATTGAGTTAATCCACCCCGGCCCGCTCAGGGATTTGAATATCATTGCGGCTAACATTGACGGCAGCGCGGCAGGCGGCGCATCGGGTGTAACGCCGGACGCAATCCGCGAAGCATGGGAACTGACGCTTGAGGAAAGCGGCCCGCTCAGCCTGAAAGAACTTGCCGAATTGGCCTTTGGCGAATACAGTCCGGTCTCCGCATGGGCAGCGTTCCGCCTGATCCTTGACGGCCTGTATTTTACCGGAAGCCCCGCCGCGATCATTGTCCGTCCGCAGGAAGAAGTAGAAACCGAAGAACAAAAGCGTGCGGAAAAACAGCGGGAGATCGGTGAGCGGGAACGTTTTCTTGAACGGCTGAAAAGCCGCAGTCTGGAACTGCCCGCAGACAGCCGCTTTATGCAGGATGTGGAAGCGCTGGCTTATGGGAAATCACTCAAAAGCCGCACAATGAAAGACATTGGCCTGAGTGAAACGCCGGAAGATGCCCACGCCCTGCTGCTGGATACCGGCTGCTGGGACAGCCATATCAATCCCTATCCATGCCGCTTCGGGCTTTCCGTTGTATCCGCGCAATGCAGGATCGAGCCGCCGCCATTGGAAGAACGCCGCGATATGCGTCATCTTGCGGCCTTTGCCATTGACAGTCCCTGGAGCAATGATCCTGATGATGCGGTTTCAATAGAGCGGAACGGAGAACAGTGGATTCTCTATGTGCATGTAGCCGATCCTGCCTCGGTGATCGGCGCGGACAGCGAAGCCGAGCGGGAAGCCCGCGACCGGGGCGCGACACTGTACCTTCCCGAAGGCAGCGCCCGTATGCTGGCTGATGAAGCTCTGCCCCTGTTTGCGTTGGGCTTAAGCGAATCGTCTCCGGCGCTGACATTCAAAATGACGCTTAACAATAGCGGTGAAATCGCCGAAACGGAAATTTTTCCGTCAACTGTAAGCGTACAACGCTTAACGTATGAAAAGACCGACAGTTTGCTGGAAACTTCGATTTCTGGAGAAACCGTAGCTCCGTTGCGCGATCTGTACGCATTGGCTGAACGTAATTTACGCCGGCGGATTGCCGCAGGCGCGGTGAGCATTGATCTGCCGGAAACCCGCATCAGCCTTAATCAGGGGCAGGTTTGCATTGAGCCTGTCATTGCGTGGCGTTCGGCGGACATGGTACGGGAATGTATGCTCCTTGCCGGTGAAGGGGCCGGCCTGTGGGCTGCGGCACGAAACCTGCCCTTTCCCTTTGTGAGTCAGGAGATCGGAGACTTGCCAAAAGAAATACTGCCCGGCATGGCCGGTTCCTGCCAGCTTCGCCGCTGTATGAGGCCGAGGACTCTTTCGGTAAAGCCGGGCCGTCACTGGGGACTTGGGCTGGATATTTA
>JAIRUN010000047.1 GCA_031254365.1 Treponema sp.
GCGGTTTGCCTGCGCCTGTAAAAAGCGATCCAGGGCTGATGGTTCCGCGCTGGAGCGGGGCAGGGCAAAAATGACCACGCCACGGTCAGCAGGCGCGGCTGGCATATCCAGCGGCGAGGACAGGGGCAGGGCCGCGGGCCACGCAAGGGCAGTGGACAATTCCGCCGCGTTTCCGCCGCGAATCGCGCCGCCTGAGAATCCGGTAAGCACATCCATTCCCGATTCAACACAGGCAAGGGCGGCGGCCAGCGCGTTTTCGCAGAGCAAATCGATTCCATTCCGCGCCGCTTCAATGGAGTACAACAACGGATCAAACTGGGTATCAATCAAAATAATGATGTTTGAATGGGGCGGCGGTTCCCGTTCCCCCTCACGCACAAACAGTTCGCCGCCGTGACCGTAGAGCTTCCAGTTGATCCGCCGGGGATCATCGCCGGGAACGTATGGCCGGTGATCGATAAGGTTGTCGGTGCGCTGAAAAGAAAATTCCGGCTTCTGATTCGAATCCCCGGCGCGGGCATTGATAGCTGGCGCTTCATCCGCAGCGGGGGGGCTTGCCAATAGCCGCGCTCCGCTTTCCGCGGGGATGAGCCACGCGAAACGGAAAAAACCCAGTATGTCAAAAACGGCGAATTCATCATGAGTGGAAAAATACGCGCCGCGTTTATATATTGTAACAATTTTTGACAAATCAACGGCAGGATCAAAATCATGCGTAACGCGGCGGCCGTCTGCGGTACTCAGCAGCAAACGGCAGCGGATCACAATGCCCGGCACCTGGAACATTGCGCGGCTCATGCCTTCTCCTTCGGAATACAGTATCTCCGTACTTCGGCCTGCGGCTATTTCACGCGGGCTTATGCGGATCGAAACGCGGCGGCTGCGTCTGCGGTGGATCAGGGCAAGGATCAGCGTCATCAAAAGGCAGTACACCCACAGGACAAGGAACACCGCTCCGGTTAAGGTAAGGGCAAGTTCCCGCCGCACCGCTCCGGCAATAAACGCCAGAACAATAATGAGCAGAATAAAAATCCCCATTGTCCGGGGGACAAAGGCCGCCTGTTTTACGCGGGCGCGGGATTCAGTCTGTTTTGATTCCATCGATTCGGGCAAGGCATATCTCCCGGATGAATTTTTCTCCCTGAGCGCGGGGGTCGCGGAGCTTTACCCGGTGGGCAAGCGTTGGTACGCAAAGAACCGCCAGGTCTTCATCAATAACATAATTACGTCCCCGCACCAGTGCCAACGCTCTGGCAGCTTCAAGCAGATGCAGGCCGGCGCGGGGGCTTGCCCCCAGGGTAAAACCCTTGTGAATCCGCGTGTCCCTGATAATGTCGGCGATTGCTTCTTTCAGGGCCTGATGGCAGAATATCCCTGCCGTTGCTTTTTTCGCGGCAATAAAATCCGCCAGCTTGATCACCGGCTCAAGTTTCGCGAGTCCGGCTTCGGCGGGATTTTCCTCAAGAATCGCGAGTTCCGAGGCGCGATCAGGATAGCCCAGAGAAAGTTTCATCATAAAACGGTCAAGCTGGGCCGCAGGAAGGGGAAAAGTTCCCTCGCTTTCAATGGGATTTTCCGTGGCGATAACAAAAAACGGCTCAGGCGGATAGTGGGTGGTTTGCCCGATAGTTACCTGCCGCTCGGCCATAACTTCAAGCAGGGCGGACTGTACCTTTGGCGTGGTGCGGTTTATTTCATCGGCCAACACAATATTTGCCAGCACCGGCCCTGGAACAAAGCGAAATTTCAGCGTTTTGGGATCAAATACGTCAACGCCGGTAATGTCATAGGGCAGCAGGTCGGGGGTAAACTGAATCCGCTTGAATATAAGCGCCTTCTTCCCGCCATCGATCAGCTTTGCAAGGGTTTTTGCCACCGTGGTTTTTCCCAGCCCTGGGTTATCCTCGATAAGCACATGGCCGCCGGCAAAAATCGCCGCTGTCAGCAGTTCAAGGAATTCCCGTTTGCCCTTGATGATCCGGCTTGCGCCGTCAAGCAGGGCGGCGGCGGCGTTTTCAGGTTTCATGCCAACAGCATAGCATAGCGGGGGGATGTGGGGAAGGGACGAAAAAAGACAGTGTTGCGGATTGTTAGGCGATAGAGGCATAAAAGCCGGGTATCTTAACATTTTTTCATAATTTTGCTAGAGTAGTGATGTTATGGAAATAACCGAAGAATTTATCAAGGCCCTTGCCGTCGATGAAGTGCGGCTGGTAAAGGGCATTGCTGAAACACTGGCTATAGGCGAAGTTCAGGTGCAGGCGGTAATTGAGCTGCTTGCCGGGGAATGTACCGTCCCCTTTATCAGCCGTTACCGGAAGGAAAAAACCGGCGGACTTGATGAGGTGCAGGTTCGGGATATTGAACACAAATTCTCAAGCGGGAAAAATCTTGAAACCCGCCGAATAGAGATTATCCGCCTGATTTTTGAACAGGGAAAACTTGGCGAAGCCTTGTATGATAATATCATCCGGGCGGCGACTTTGGCCGAACTTGAAGATATTTATTTGCCCTACAAGCGCAAGAAAAAAACCAGAGGGATGCTCGCTGTCGAAAGAGGACTGTGCCCGTTAGCTGACGCGATGAAGGAACTTGAGGCGGAGCCGCTGGTGGCAAAGGCCGCGGAGTTTGTGCGCCCGGCGGATGGGCTTGAAAATACTGAACTCGCTGTTCCCACCGTAGAGGATGCCCTGCAGGGGGCAATGGATATTATTGCCGAGGCGGTTTCCCAGGACACGGAAAACCGCGCAGAGATAAAAGTTTTTTATCTTAAAGACGGAAAAGTCATGGTGAAAGGTTCGGGCAAAGCGGGCAAGGGTGATGAAGAAGCGCAGAAGACCAGCGTGTATCAGATGTATTGGGATTATACCGAAGCCCTTTCGCGGATCAAGCCTCACCGGATTCTGGCGATTAACCGCGGGGAGCGGGAAGAAGTGTTAGACGTAACCATTGATGTTGATGAAAACGCCGCTGTCCAAACGCTCCAGCGGAAGTATGTTCTGCATAATGATTATCACAAGACCGCCATTGAGGACGGCCTCAAGCGGCTGCTTTCCCCCGCGCTGATTCGGGAAATTCGCGGGGATCAGAGCGATGTCGCGGATGATCACGGCATTGGCGTGTTCAGTGAAAATCTCAAGAACCTGCTTCTGCAGCAGCCGATCAAGGGAACGCGGGTGCTGGGGATTGATCCCGGTATTCGCACCGGAACCAAATGCGCATTTCTGGATGATACGGGAAAATATCTGGGTAATATCGTTATCTATAATCACAAGGTTGAAGAAGCGAAAAAACTGATCCTTGAGGGTATACGCCGTTACGATGTACAGCTTATCGCCGTGGGCAACGGAACGGGCAGCCGGGAGGCTCAGGAGATCATTACTTCCCTGATTGCGGATAACAGTCTTGAAGTCCTTTATACCATAGTTGATGAGGACGGCGCTTCGGTGTATTCAGCCAGCGATATTGCCCGCGAGGAATTTCCCGAACTTGATCTGACCATACGCGGGGCGATTTCCATTGGGCGGCGTTTGCAGGACCCTCTGGCAGAACTGGTAAAAATCGATCCCAAGTCCATTGGCGTTGGCCTGTACCAGCACGATGTGAATCAGAAAAAACTCTCCGATACACTGGATGAGGTTGTTTCATCGGTGGTGAACAATGTAGGGGTGAACCTTAATACTGCCAGCGTGTCTCTTTTGAAATATGTGTCGGGAATCAATACTTCTTTGGCGCGAAAAATTGTCAAATACCGTGATGAAAACGGCCGCATCGCAAGCAGGGCGGAACTTATCTCGGTTCCGGGCATGGGGCCGAAAAGTTTTGAACAGTGCGCAGGTTTCCTCAAAATCCCCGAAAGCGCCGAGCCTTTGGACAATACCTGGGTTCACCCGGAAAATTACACTGTCGCGCGGGAAATACGCGAGGCTATTACCTCCACTACTACTACCGGTCTTAATTCCGTTACAATAACCGCGCTTAAAGAAAAACACGGGGTAGGGGAGACCACTATCCGCGATATTGCTGAAGAACTGAAAAAGCCCAACCGCGATCCCCGCGACAGTTATCCAAAGCCCGTTATGCAAAAGGGTGTTGTCACCTTTGAAGACCTGCACGAAGGGATGATGATCACCGGCAAAATCAAAAATGTCGTTGACTTTGGCGCTTTTGTTGATCTTGGGATCAAAGAAACCGCGCTGGTACACATTTCCGAGATGAGCGATCATTTTGTGAAAAATCCGCTGGAAACAGTGAGGGTAGGGGAGGTGCTGGAATTCAGAATCGTCAGTCTGGATACAGAACGGCGGCGGATTGGACTTTCCAGAAAGAGTGAAAAGCAGAGAACAGAGAAAAAAGAGCAGGAAACAGGAAACAATGAAAAAAGAAAAGAGAAAAATGAAAAAAGAGAAGATAGCAGAGGACAAGGCGTAAGGAGCGGTGAGCGGGTGAAGGCCGTTGTTACGGGGAAATCGGAAGGGCGACATGGTTCCCCAGTCCCTAGCCCCCGCTCCCCGATTCCCAAGAAAGACGATGACGGTACTATGTATAATCCGTTTGCCGAGGCTTTCAAAAAAGCCCAGGGAAAAAAATAAGAAAATAATAAAGAAGGTTTGGTATGAATCAGATTCAATGGATTTGGAATTACATGAAAGGAAGACGCGCTATTTTTATGTGCGGCATTATTCTATCCGCTGTCAGTGCGGCAATGTGGATCATCAATCCCATGTTTGCCCAGAAACTTATTGATGATGTTATCACTCCGCAAAATACCGCTCCGTTGATTCCCCTGTTGGCTACCATGTTTGCTGTTCAGATTACCCGTTTGAGTCTGCGCTACCTCATGATAATGTGCATGGAAAAATCCAGTACCGCAGTAATGACCGATATACGCAGTGATATGTACGAAATGGTTCAGCATCAGGATTACCGTTTTCTTGCCCGTTTCCCCACGGGAAATCTGATGACCCGCATGACGCAGGACCTTGACCGTCTACGGCATACGCTGGCATGGGTATCCTATCAGTTTGTCGATGCGGTAGTACTGTTTATTTCAGTTGCCATATTTTACACGATTATTAACTGGCAGCTTGCCTTATGTCTGGTGTCAGTTACCCCCTTTATTTTGTTTATCAGTCACCGTTTCAAAAAACGGCTGCGGCCCCGCTTTCAGTTGCTGCGGCAAAAACTTACCGAACTGGGGACAGCGGTAACGGAAAACATTGACGGTAACCGCGTGGTAAAGGCCTTTGCCCGTGAAGAACATGAAAAGGGAAAATTTGAAAAATTCAACGCGGAATTTCGGGACACAAGCTGCGGCAACGCGCTGATTGTCGCGAAATACCAGCCCCTGCTGGATGCGGTAAGCCAGTTACTCATCATTATTACGCTGCTGGTGGGCGGCTATTTCCTCATCAAGGGCTGGCTGACAAAAGGCCAGTACCTGGCCTTCTCTTCCCTTACCTGGGCGCTGGCAGGACCTTTACGGATGCTGGGGCCTTTACTGGCTGACCTTGAACGTTACACCGCTTCCGGGGAGATGATCCGCGAAGTGGTAGAAGCCCCGCAGGGCATTAGCGATGCGGAAGATGCCGTGGAACTCGCGGAACGGCCCGCAGGGAAAGTCGAATTCAGGGATGTCAGTCTTTCGATAAATGGGGCTCCCATTCTGCAGAATATTGATTTTACCGCCGAAGCGGGAGCGACCATCGGGATTCTTGGCAGTACCGGCGCTGGTAAAACTTCCCTTATCAACCTTTTAACTCGTTTTTACGAACCTGATTCCGGCCAAACGCTGCTGGACGACCTTGATATCAGGCGTTATACGCTATCTTCTCTGCGGCGGCATATCGGTATTGCCATGCAGGATGTGTTTCTTTTTTCCGACTCGGTTAAGGGGAATATTGCCTACGGTCGGCCGGATATGGAAGATGATGACATCAAGCGGCGCGCGGTACAGGCGGATGCCGACAGTTTTATCAGCGGCATGGGTGAAGGTTACGAGACTCTGATCGGTGAACGCGGCGTGGGGATTTCAGGAGGGCAGCGGCAGCGGATTGCCCTTGCCCGCGCGCTGGCACCCAAACCGGCGGTGCTGATTCTTGATGACACTACATCGGCAGTGGACAGCGAAACCGAGCGCTATATTCAGGAACATCTGCGCAGCATTGATTTTCCCTGTACCAAAATTATTATTGCCCAGCGGATTTCTTCTTTTAGAGGGGCGGATTTGATTCTGGTAATGGACAGGGGCCGCATTATTGAGCGGGGAACCCACAGCGAGTTGCTTGCCCTGCGCGGTTTTTATCATCATATCTGGAGTTTGCAAAATACCGCCGGAATCGAGGCGATAGGAGAGGGTAACTAAATGGCTTTTAAAAAACAAACTGAACAGCAGACCGCCAAAGGCCGCAACCGCTACGATGTTGACGAATATCTGGATGAAAAAGTCAGCCTTTTCAATGTCAAGCGCTGTCTGACGTATATTGCCAAGGCTCAGGGGCATTTAAAACTGGCCCTTGTGTTAAGCGTAATAGAAAATCTGGTTGGCCTTTCGGGACCGCTTTTTATTATGCACGCAATGGACGTTGCGGTTCCCAACAAAGATTTCAGACTGCTGCTTCTGATGGCAGCCTGTCTTGGCGCAACGATCCTTATCAGCATTGGGCTTGGAACAATTCGCAGTGTGCTTGTTGCCCGCGCAGGGGCTGGAATAATTCATGACATCCGCTATGACCTCTTTTCCCATTTACAGAAATTAGCTTTCAGCTTTTTCGACAGCCGTCCTCACGGAAAAATTTTTGTACGGGTTGTTCCGTATGTGAATAATGTTTCCGATGCCCTCTCCAACGGCATTATCAACTTTGTGATAGAAGTGCTTAATATTGTTTTTATTATCTTTTTTATGTTTAAGGTAAGCCCCCAACTGGCTACTATTGCCGTTCTGGGTCTGCCCCTGATGGCGATTTTTATCTGGACGATTAAGCCCAAACAGCGGCGGGCATGGCAGAACGTGTCCAACAAAAACTCTAACATTAACGCGTACATTCAGGAGTCCATTGACGGAGTAAAGGTAACGCAAGCCTTTGACCGGCAGGGAAAAAACCGGGACATAATGGATCAGCTTGCCAGTGAGCGTAACTTTGAATGGATGCGGGCAATTTATATTTCCAATACGGTGTGGTTTTCCGCAGAAACTATCGCGCAGCTTGTTTTTTCGTTTTTGTATATCACCGGAGCGTACTGGATGACTCCCATGGCGAGTTTTGGGATGCTGCTTGCGATGGGCAACTATTCATGGCGTTTCTGGCAGCCGATTATAAACCTTGCGAATATTTATAACACCTTTGTTAATGCGATGGCATATCTGGATCGTATTTTTGATACCATTGCCGAGCCAATAACGATACAGGATGTTCCCAATGCGGTTGAGTTCCCCTTTGTCCGGGGCCATGTCGTATTCAAGAACGTCAGCTTTAGCTATGACGGAGTCCGAAAGGTACTGAACAATGTCAGTTTTGACGGGCATCCGGGCGAGAGCATTGCCATTGTCGGGCCAACCGGGGCGGGCAAGACCACCATCGCGAATCTGCTGTCGCGGTTTTACAACATCGAAGAAGGGCAGGTTCTGGTTGACGGTCAGGACATCATGAAGGTAACGCTGGAATCCCTGCGCAGTCAAATGGGGATCATGCTGCAGGACAGTTTTCTTTTTACCGGAACCATTGCCGACAATATACGTTACGGCAAACTGGACGCGACCGATGAAGAGATTCACGCCGCGGCACAGCTCATCGGAGCGCATAACTTTATTGAAAAACTCCCCCAGGGTTACAATACTCCCGTTACCGAGCGTGGCGGCGGCATTTCCCAGGGCGAGCGGCAGCTATTGGCTTTTGCCCGAACACTCATTTCCAACCCGCGCATACTGATCCTTGATGAGGCTACGAGCAGCATTGATACCGGCACGGAACAGCTTGTGCAGCAGGGCATCCAGACGCTGATGAAGGGACGCACTTCGTTTATCATTGCCCACCGGCTTTCCACGATTCGCAACTGCACAAGGATCATGTTTGTCAAAGATGGGCAGATTGTAGAGTGCGGTTCTCACGAGGAACTGATGGCGTTAAAGGGCCATTATTATGAACTTTGTCTGGCGCAGTATGCGGCGTGAAGTATTAGACTCTCTTCCGCTTTTTGCCCAGAAAAGCCCGCGCGCAGACACCAACAAACCTGAGCCAGAAGGGTTCCATGCGCCGCCGCACCTGCGCCAGATGTTTGATGATGGGCAGCTTCTGGGGGCAGTGGGATTCGCATTTGCCGCATTTGGTGCAGAGGCTGGGGCTGCTTGAACGTTCCGATGTAAGCGCGGTACTGGTAATAAATTGCTGCATCCCTGCCACATAACCCATTGTATACATGGCGTTGTAAGCGGAAAAACAGGCGGAAATATTGACACCCCGCGGGCAGGGCATACAGTAGCCGCAGCCCGTGCAGCGAATTTTGTAAGAACGATTCATCACCGCGAGTACCTTACGGTATGCGTCCATTTCAGTTTCGCCTAACATTCCCGCACGGGCAGAATCGGCAAGGCGGAGGTTTTCTTCAAGCTGAGCCATCTCGTTCATGCCGGAAAGGAGCAGCGCCGCATCCGCCTGATTCCAGACCCAGTTAAGCCCCCATGCGGCTGGAGAGAGGTTTTGGTTTGCCGTTCTGAAAATACCCACTGCCTCTTTTGGCAGGCCAGTGGCAAGTTTCCCGCCCAACAGCGGCTCCATGATCATCACCGGCATTTTTTCCGCAGCCTTGCGCAGCCCCGTTACCCCGGCCTGAAAATTTTCATCAGAATAATTGTACTGTATCTGGCACATTTCCCATTCATAATCATCAAGCACTTTCAGGAATTCGTCCCGGCTGCCGTGATAGGAAAAACCGATCTGCCGTATCTGTCCCGTTTTCTTTTTTTGCGCGATCCAGTTTTCGATTCCCCAGCTCTTGAGTTTGCACCACTGATCCATATCGGTGATCATGTGCATCAGGTAATAATCGATATACGTGGTCCGCAGCCGCTTCAGGCTCTGCTCAAAATAGCGGTCAAAATC
>JAIRUN010000006.1 GCA_031254365.1 Treponema sp.
ATTTCAATTTGCAGTTGGGGCGCGCCCTCGTCAATATTTACCGCGGCATTTTCTATTTCAGGCAGGTAGCGGGTGATAATATGCAGAATTTCATTCGCGGTATCCATAATCGCGTTGTAGTTTCGGGAACTGATCGCTATTTCTACCGCCGATGTGTTTCCCATGCCCCGTCCCGCACGGTAACTCACCCGCACCCCCGGAATTTCGTTAGTATATGCCGAGAGTTTCTGGATTATCGAATCGGGTTTGTCAATTTGTTTTGCCGGTTCGGGAAGTACAATCTGTATTGTTCCCTGATTGGTTCCGCTGCGCCGCGCGGTCAGAATAAGGTTCCGGTAGCCCTGCACTTTTTCTTTGATAACCTCTTCCAGATCAAACAGCATAGCTTCGGTTACATCAATGGCGGTTCCCTGGGGCATGGAAACATTGACATTAACCGTATCATCGGTACGCAGACGGGTATACATATTCATATCTACCCCGCTGAACTGAATCAAAGAAAAAGCCAGTATAAGGACTACCAATGCCAGAACGATTGCCCGGTGAGAAAGACAGTAATCAAGCGCGAGACTGTATTTGTTTTCCAGATTTTTGAAAAACCCTTCCAGTATATCGTCAACTTGGCGGATCAACGGATTCTTTAATGGTTTTTGTTTGCGGGTATTGAGTTTCAAAATGGAACCGCACAAACAGGGAACCAGCGTAACGGCAATGAGCAGGGAAACGGCCAAAGAAATCATTACGGTAAAAATCAGATCGCTGAAAAGTTGTCCCTGCTCCTTTAGATCGTTTTTGTAAATGATCAGGGGGATAAATACACACATGGTTGTTATTGAAGCGGTGACAATGGCCCGCATCATTTCACGGCTGCCCAGAATAGCGGCTATTCCCGGCTTTGCCCCGCGCTCGCGGTAAGTGTGGACATTTTCCAGAATTACAATGGAACCATCAAGCGTCATTCCCATGCCCATAATAAGACCGGTCATGGTCAGAAGATTCAGGGTAAATCCAAAAATAGACATACTCATCAGGGTGAGCATCATTGAAACGGGAATGGAAAGTCCGATAATCAGGGTTCCCTTGATATTACGCAGGAACAGGAACAGGACAATCATGGCGAGAGCCGCACCCTGCAGGGCGTTACTGTACACCTGATTTAATGTCGCCGTGATCATCGTGGTATTGTCCGAAAGAACCTGCAATGTAATTCCCTGCGGAAGGGAGTTGTTAATTTCTTCAAGGGCGGCCTTTACCCGGCCCGCCACCTGTACCTGATTACTGCCGCTTTCACTGGTTACCTGAATGTATACGCCGGCCTGTCCGTTTACATACACCCGCGCGGCGTTATCGTTATAACCGAGGTTTACATCGGCCACATCCTCAAGGCGCACTACCTGCGCACGGTTCGCGGAACCGCTGTTTGCCGAAGGAAGGTTCACCGTTTTGACCACCAGCCGTTTGATCTGATCAATGCTGACCAGTTCTTCCTGAGTCATAATCTGGTATTCCCGCGTGCCGCGCCGCAGATTGCCGCCTGATGAAAGCACACTCTGCCCTTTCAGTGAATTTGAAATGTCGTTTAACGTAAGACCGAACGCGGCAAGCCTGTTAAGCGAAACCGCCACTTTGACAATCTGCGTTGTGCCGCCGGTAACTTCCGCGGAAGCGACGCCCTCGATTCGTTCAATGCTGGATTGTATTTCGTCTTCGGCAAAAATACGGAGTTGATCCGGCGGGTAGTTGCCCCGTACCACGAGGCGCATTATCGGCATGGCGCTCATATCAAAACGGCGCACAACAGGGGTTTGCACTCCGTCGGGAAGGGAATTGACCAGCCGGTTTACCAGCGTTTGAGCGTCGGTTATCGCCTTGTCCATATCAGTACCATAGGCAAATTCAAGATTGATAAAACTCACTTCAAACTGGGAATTGCTGGTCATGTTCTCAAGGCCGCGTGAAGCGGAGAGCGCCCGCTCCAAGCGCTCGGTAACATTCCGTTCAATATCGAGGGGGCCCGCGCCGGGAAAACTCGTCCGTACCGAAAGTACCGGCCGTACCGTAGAAGGGTACAGGTCTACCGCGAGATTCATTATCATCAGTACGGCAATTCCCAGCGCCAAACCGAACAGCACTACAATCGTAACCGGCTTCTTAACCGCAAGCGTTACTATGTTCATCTCTCGTCCCTCATTCCACAATACGGACGGGATCGCCGTCTGAAAGAAAGTTCTGCCCCTGAGTGACCACTCTGTCTCCCAGACTGATACCGCTTAACACTTCAAACTGTTCTTCGTTTTCAATACCCAGTTCCACTTCATGCCGCCGGGCAATGCCCCTTTCATCAACAGTAAACACGATCCAGCGTCCGTAGGTGTTGATTGCCGAGGAACGGGGTATAACCGGCACATTGGTTCGCGTCCTGGTAACAAGGCTTAAGGTGGCGAACATCCCCGCCTTGATTCGCCCGTCCGTAACCGCCCTCCCCTGCCGGTCAATAAAGCGAAGCCGTATCCTTAAAGTCCGGCTCGCCGGTTCAAGCACCGGGCTTACCTCGTCAACTTCGGCAAAAAAAGTTTCACCGGGAATCGCTTCGAGCGTTACCTGCGCCCGCAGCCCCTGCCTGATCGATGAGACAAAACGCTCCGGCACAAAGGTTTCCAAACGCAGGCTGGAAAGGTCTCCCACTACGAATAACGCGGACTGTGTGGAAACAGTATCGCCGGTACTAAACGGAGCCTGCAACACGGTTCCAGAAACAGTAGAAACCACAGGGTTATGCGAATACACTTCTCCAGGACGCGATGGATCAACCATAGCCACCACACTGCCCCGGCTGACCCTGTCGCCAACGCCGATACGGGTTTCCGCCAGCATACCCCCGACTGTGGGAAAAATCGAAACCTGATTCCGTGCCAGCACATCGCCGTTTATCACCACGCTGTTTTCGATGGTTCCCGGCTCGACACTTATTACCCTCACTACCGCGGCGTTACGCCCCCCTCCGGAGGAGGGACCTCCTGATGAGGGACCGCCGCCCTGCCGCTGCTGCCCGCCTTGCGCATTTTGACCGCCTTGGGCGTTAGGCGCTGCCGGCTGGGCGGTCGCAGAAACTGCGGAAGAAGCCGCTTCCGGTTTCCGGCTGATAAAGGTATATGCGACAAGCGTTGCAAACAGCGCTATCAGAAAAACAATCGCTATGGTAACAATTGATGATTGTTTCATGGCCTACTCCTGTGGCAAATATTCATTCATTAATTCCTTCCAGTTTTTATTCAGGGCCGCTGAAAGATCAAGAAACATAGAAAGATATGCCAGTTCACTTTGCAGCAGCCGCTGCCGCGCATTGGCAAGATTGTTGCGGGCATCCTCAAGCGCCAGCGATTCAACGGTTCCGTTTCTGAAACCCTGCTCGGTAAGTTCATAGCCGCGCTCGGCAACGCCCAGACTGAGGCGGGCAATTTCAATACTGTCCCACGAATTCCGCAGATTCGCGGCAAGGGATCGAATCTGAGACGCGGCGGCTTCTTCGGCGCTTTGCAGATCAAGCCGCGCCTTATCGACCGCCAATTTCGCGCTTCGGATCGACTGACTGGCCCTTGAGCCGGGAACCCAGGGATCAATGGGAATGTTAAGCGTCGCGCTTCCGCTCAGCGAATCGGCAAAAGGATCAAAATTGCGGCTGTTCCAGTCAACAGAGAATCTGAGGGAAGGGGCCCGCCCGGCCATAAGCGCCTGTTTTTGAGCGTTTTCCAGCCGCTCTATCTCCTGCCGCCTGCTTACAATGTCGGGCCGCCGGGGAAGGTACTCGCGGATAAGCCGCTGTGCATCAGCTTCTATTCTGCTGATTTCTATTTTTCCCTCCAGAACCGGCTCAACATCCCCGGTGATTCCAAGCATGGAAAGAAATTCGCCCATACGGTTGGCGTACACGGAACGGGCCGCGCTAAGGTTATAGCGGGCGTTTTCCAATCCGAGCCTGCTCTGCATCAAAGCCCGCTCACCGGTAAGGCCGTTGTTAAACGCAACCTGATTCTTCTCGTGCTGCAACTGCGCCAGATTCAGCATATCGGCGAGAAAGTCAAGGTTGTCACGATCCGCGATAAGGCTGTAAAAATTTTTTGTTACGCGAATTTCAAGCTGGGTGCGGGCATCTTCATAGTTCAAAAGTCTGGTCTGATATGCCAGCCTGATGTTCCTCATGGCATAGGGAATCCCCGCATTCAGAGTCAGGTTTAGCCCCAAACCGGCGCTGAGGGTTCTTCTATCCTCGTTGAGCGCAAAACCATCCCCGGAAAAAACAGGGCTGTTGAAAGCTGCTCCAACATTGCCGCTTATGGTGGGAAAAACCTCTGACCAGAGCCGGTTTGCCGAATATTCCGCGGTTGAAAGATCGATAAGGTTCTTTTTCAGATCAAGGTTATATTCCAGAGCGCGGGAAAGGGCATCATCCAGTGAAAGGATCAGCGCAGACCCCTCATTTGAAGCATTGGCGCTCAAATTTCTGGCCGGACAAACCAATAATGATACGCACAACAAAACCATGAGAAAAATACACTGTTCCGGATTGAGTCTCACCCTTCCTCCGGTTTCATTATACTGAAAAAACGTATGAAAGGTCAGCAAGTTACATTTCCGGCAGGTATTTCCAGTAGCGTTTGGGCATGAATTTTCGCTGTAGAGCGGGATTATTTCTGCTTTCGTTGTTGATGGTCGAGTGATACTGCTGCCAGAGATTTCCCCATTCATCGGCAGATGCATCTGGAGATTCCGGCGCTGCCGGGGGAACAGTGTGTGTGTTCGTGAGTATTGGCCGCTCCCCTGCCGCACAAGCCAGATGCAGGCGGCGCTTTTCATCAATAATAATCCAGGGCGTATCTCCAAAACGCTCTGAAAAATAGTCCCCCAGCGCGGGCAGTACCAAATGATCCGGCTCGCAGCGGGCGATATATACACCTTGCTCATTGGGATTAAAGCGCAACAGGCCCTGCAAGCGGTGGATTTCGTGCTGAACCTTGTACGCCGCATCCAGCACAACCCGCACATCCGGGTCTCCGCGATCTGTCGCGGCCCGTTCAGCTTCGGTTCGTTCACCTGTTGCCAGAACTTTCCGCCCAAAACGGATCATTTCAGTCTCAATGGGGAGTTCGCTCATCCATGCATGGACAAGCGCGTCAAATGCGTCCGCGGAAAGTTCAAAGAGGCATCTGGCACTGGGGGGAAGTACCTGAAGATTGACAGTCCCGCAGGAATACAATCCGGCAACAAGCGCGATGTCCGGTGCGGTCAGGACCTGTTCATCACCTAGCCGGAATTCCTCGCAGCTATTGGCGCGGACTTCACTTTCCATCATGTCAAACAGTTGGCACAGGCCGCAGCTCATACAATTACTATACACAAGGGTAACAGCATGGTATATGCCCGACAGAGGGGAGCTTGGCGGGGCCGCCAGCGGAGCGGCAAATATGCCTGGGGAGTCTGTTCCAAATTTATGCAATAGCAGAAATGTATGCCTAAAAAATTCTTTAAGGGTGCTGGTATAGCCCATCCGGGGACTCGACGGTCGTGGCTTTTTTTTACGGACGCTCTGGCGTCGCCTCTTTTCGGTCCACGCCGTATGTCCCCGGCCAGGCTATGCCAGCCACCCCTCAAACATTTTATGGGCATACATTTCTGAATGTACTTACGTTTGGATCGTTGATAGACAATTTTTGCCACAGCCGCCAGGGCCGGACTCCCCTCAGTCGGCGAAAAAAGGTGACTGACACCATTTTAAGGACTGCGGAGTTAACAGGAAATTTCTTACCACTTGTCTATTTCGGAAAAAAATGCTATATTAGTAGAGTGGAAAATAAAGAACCAAGCGCAAAACAAAGAGCATTAAGAGAAATTGGAAAAGTATCGGTCAATTTCGGAAACCTCACTTTTGCAAGCCTTGTACTCGGTACTATAATTAGAGGAGATTATGACCGTTTAACATTACTTTTGGTCGGCGGAGGTTTTGCGCTGCTATTTATCGTACTGGGAATTATTACACTGACAATTACAGGAGGAGAAAAATGAATCTGATTATTCTACTTTCCATGCCATTAGTGCTAATGATAATCGTCACCATTTACGCAGTGGTTACCAATAAGAAAAAAACCAGCCATACCGAGCCGAAAACCGCATAAAACATCACATTCGGGAACAACGCACAGTATCTGACACCCGCCCGCTCACCGCACGGCGAAAAAAGGTGTCAGTCACCATTTTTGGTGGCTCTATTCAAGAAAGCGCAGTATTTCATCCGCGGTCTCCGCTGGTTTTTCCTGATGGGGCAAGTGGCCAGCGCCCGCAATGGTTCTGAAAGCCGCATCAGGCCGCAGATCACAAAAGACCGCGCTTTTTTCCGCCGGCATTACAGTGTCATGCTCACCCCAGAGGAGCAGAATTTTTCCGGCAAATTGTTTAATGCTGCGGGAAAATGCGGCTCCGCTATTCATGAACAGGGCGATCATACTCCGCAAAGAACTGAAATAGCCCCGTTCCTGATTGATGCTTTCCACACGGGCGATCACCCGCTCGCGCAGAAATTTTTTGTCCTCCGCGCTCATGGCATCAAGATCATGGTAATAGGCATACAGCGATTTCCATGCCGCTTCATGGTTTGTGCGGAAACTGCGATACCAGTTCCTGCCGATACCGGGCAGACATAACATCAACAAACTTTTGTCCACACTGGCTGATACGGGAAAACAGCCGTCAAGCAGAACCAAATCCCGCACCAGATCAGACCGCTTCACCGCGACAAGCTCCGCAATAGTGCAGCCCATTGAACTGCCGATCAATACCGCCGGATGTTCCGGGCTTGCAGCGCCGCTTTCTGTTATGAGCCGTATCACCGCATCCACATGACACCTAACACTGATATTTCCCCGCCACAGCGACCTGCCAAAACCTGGAAGATCGAGCGCAATACAGCGAAATCCCGCGGCCTGAAACCGGGGCAAAATATGCCGCCATGTATCAGCCTCATCCCCCAGCCCGTGAATAAAAACCAGTAAAGGCTTTTGCGCCCACCCCGCCGCGCTGGTATAATCGTAAAAAAAGAGTTCTCCGCCCGGCAGCGAAAGCAGCTTCCCGCTGGAAACAAGAGAAGGCCAGGGTTTCATCGGCTCATCAGCACGGCTAAAAATATGTATATTCGACATAGGTCATTATACATTGTTATCTTGCAAATATATCAGGGTCATGCTATAGTTATATTAGGATAAAACCATGGCTGAACGCGCTGAATTGCTAAAGGAAATTGATAAGCTACCCTCAAAATATTTTGGCGAAGTGTTTGATTTTGTGGGATATTTGCAGCAAAAAGGGCACAATGAAAAAGACAATGACGTTGATGCTTATAAGGCAATGGCTGCCGATACAGAACGCAAGCAGGAAGCCGGTGAATGGTGTAACGCCTTTTTTGATATACAATAGGTATCACCCTTGTTCCATTTGCGGCGCAACATTCGTTAAGGTATAAAAACGATATTGATGTCGTTGTTATACCCTAACTCTTACGCCTCAGCCCCCAAAAATGGTGACAGGCACTGTTGCGCTATTTTTTGGTGTAAGTTGTACCACTTTCAAAAACATATTTGTATTCATTTGGGAAATAATCCGCTGAATATGCCTGAAAAGCCCATGGATATGTCTGCGAAAGTTGTTCATCTGTTATTCCAAGAGCAGATAGTAATTCATTTTTTGAATACACTCTAGCTTCAAGAGAAAAATTCCCTCCCCATATATGAGTTGGGGTAAGTGTTATTTTGGTATCAGTGGCAATATAAGTCCCTTTTTCACTCACAGCTTCAAGAGAGTAGGATGTAAATTCAAAACTTCCATTATACAGCTTCGTCTCTCCATAAAGAGTACCGTCTCGAGTACCAATCCATGTTCCGTTAAGCGCGCTATTGCCGCCACCACCGCCGTTACCGTTACTGTTACCGTCAGGGCAGGCGGTAAAAGAAAGCCCGATTACCGCTAGAAAAATCAGCAGCCATGCTGATTTTTTAGCTTGGAGTTTTGCCACAGACAAAACTCCACCAAACCCCTGAAGGGTTTGCTTGGTTACAGCGGCCTCCATGCCGCCAATGCCGAACAGCCGTATCTTCGATG
>JAIRUN010000016.1 GCA_031254365.1 Treponema sp.
TTTCCATTCTCGCTGAATAACACATAAATTGATTTATTATTATCTACAACATACTGCAAAATTTCTTCTACCATTCGTAATGCTCCCTGCTTTTCATTTTTATAAAGCGCGTATTGAGTCAAATTGTTATTGACGAAGGCAAGTGTTTCTTCCTCCGTTTTTTGCAGTAAATCATATTGATCCGTATAATAATTGTAGAACGACGAACGGCTTATGTCGGCTTTTGCACATATTTCTTTTATAGAAATAGCCGAGATTGGTCTTGTTTTCATCAATTCCATGAGGCTTTCCCGAAGAACCATCTTTGTATAGCGGATTCTACGGCTTTCTTTTGGTTGTTTGTTTTTCATAAATACCTGTTTCTCCCGTCGTTTTTGGACATTTTAAGGGATTTTATCCAAAAATGTACATAAACATAGTGTTATGTCATAAACACAATGTAAAAATATTGACACTATGTCAAATTATAACATATAGAGACTTTTAATACAACAATTTTTGGAGGATACACAGATCGGGCATCATCTTTGGAATATGCTCGCTTTTAATATCGGATATATACATGGATTTTTATCCAAATAAAACAGGAAGGAGAAGGAGTATGAAAATAAAACTTGGTATTTTGTTGGTGGTTGTATTAACAACCAGTTTGGTAGTTTCGTGTACAACTGGTCAGTACATGAATCTAAAGGGTAACGAAAATGTGGAAATTTTGGGTACTGTCCAAACCACTTTCTCTGTTACAGGCTCTTTCAGATATAGGTCTGTAATTAATACTCAGGCTTATATCAACTTATTGGCAGAGGCAGAAAAAAAACATCCTGATATTCTCGTTGATGTAAGGGATATTTCATGGGCTATTGGCGGAGGGGATGCCGCTAATAATAATTATGTGTACACCGCCACTGGAAAAGTTATAAAAAAGTAACTGGAAAGTGCTTTGATTGTTTGCGAAGGGTACATACCCCGCTCTTTAGGGCGTTATAAAGGGTATGTACCCTGAGACAAATACCTTACCAAAACAACAACCCCGTCCCTTCAGGGCGGGGTTGATGATTATGCGGAATACTTGACACCAAAATTTATTCCACGCACATGTATATGGGCGGTTCGTCTTGGAGGTAAAAAGGATTTAACGTCGCATAACAGGATTGTATAACTAGGGAAGCCGCCTGCGTAGCAATTCATCAATAGATGGGAGAAACATATATAAAAGTTATTGTCTAGCAGAGTACAGTATCTGACACCTACCGTATCAGCAAAAATTCTGTCCAGTTTTCGGGCAAGGCTGAGCGGACAATACGAAAGCCAATGCCTGTACTCCATGTTGATGGAATCCAGAAGTACCGGGCCGCGGAACGTATATATGCTGCAGAATCGTACCAGCTTCCGCCGCGTATAACGCGGTGAGACCCCACTGGCGCGCCTGCTGGATCAGTCTGCTCTCTGGCTGTATAATCTCCGTACCAGTCCCAGCACCATTCCCATACATTCCCGCTCATGTCGTATAACCCAAGACTGTTGGCATCTTTTGTTCCCACCGGATGCGTACTGCTGCCGCTGTTAATCGCATACCAGGCAACTTCACTCTGAATGTTGGTTCCGGAAAAAAGAAAAGCACCCGGTGACTCATCCCCGCCTTTTGCCGCATATTCCCATTCCGCTTCAGTCGGCAGACGGTAGCCGGTGGCTTCCCGGTTCCATGTTACCAGCCACCGCGTTGTACTATTCAGGTTATTAAGGTCAACGCGGAAAATATTTATCGTGTATGCGGGGGTGAGGCCTTCCAGTTGACTGCGCCTGTTACAGTATTCTATCGCGTCAAACCAGCTTACGTTTTCTACCGGAAGGTTTGATCCTCTGAAAAGGCTGGGATTGGTCTCCATCACCCTTTCATATTCTTCCTGCGTTATCTGATATTTTCCCATGAAAAAAGGATTTACTGTTACCCGGTGCGGTCTTTCGCCATTATTACGTCCCCGTTCATAGGTAGGGCTGCCCATGATGAAAGAGCCGCCTTCTATGAGTACAAAATCATCATCCGCAGAAATAAAGTATGCCGAAAAAATCAATGAAAATAACAAAGCAGAACGGAAAATATTTAACATTCTACAACCCGAAGCGCTCGCGTAATTCCTTGAGATGGCTGCCGATAAAAAGAGCGCCGTAACCGGTGAGCGCTATGCCGATGGTGATGCCCACCGGAACCAAAAAGGACATTCCCGCCGCAAGGGCCACTTTGTTGAAGTCCAGGCCGATAAAAGCCGTCGCCAGCGATACCAGCATGATAATGCCGGCGATTACCCAGCCGCGGGTAGACAGGCCGCCGGGAATTGTTACAGGATTTTCCGTTTCGGAGTTTTCTTCTTCGGCGATCATCGCCATTATAGAATCTTCAAGCGGCGGAGACGGGGGAAGAAAATCGTAGCGGAGTATGTCCCTGCACACTTCAAAGCGTTCAACTTCCTGAGCGCAGTCAGGGCAGACAAGGAGATGAAGGCCGACCTGTATCCGCAGCAGCAGGGGCATCGAGGTTTCGCCCCGCAGTTCCCTGCCATAATATTCATATACCGTATCCAAAATCTTCGCGCAACTCATACACTCTCCTTTTTATCCATTCTCCGCAATTCCTTCAAGTTTTCCCCTCAGCAGTTTTTTCGCCCTGAATACATGGGATTTGATCGTGTTCACCGGAAACCCGGTAATCGCCTCAATCTCCTGATAGGAACGTTCATAAAAAAAGAACATATCCACACATATCCGGTAGCGTTCGGGAAGCCCTTCCAGCGCTTCCAAAACCGCCCCCTGCGCCGCCTTGCGGAGCAGTAACCGTTCCGGCGTATCGCTGTCGCGTGCCGGTATACTTGCCTGTTCTTCTTCGGCAAGGCTCCGGTATTCCTTCCTCCGGTTTACCCCATTCACCGCCGTATTATAGGCGATTTTATACAGCCATGTTGAAAAACGGGCCCGGCCCTCAAAGCCGGGAAGGTTCTTGTATACCTTGAGGAAAACTTCCTGGGTAAAATCGGAAGCATCCTCGGCATTGCGGAAAAAACCGATGCCCATTCCGTACACAGCCTGCTCATGCCGCCGCACCAGCAGCCGGAACAGGTCTTTCTGCCCTGAGACAATCTGGCCGATGATCAGTTGATCGTCAGCGTCCCCTTCCGGCTCATAACTCATTTGGCCCTGTCACGGCATTTGATTCCGTAATAGGCCAGAAGGCCGGTCCCCATAGCCAGGGGAATTATCCCGCCCAAGAGTCCGTATGTAGGCCCGGTAACTATCGCCAGAAACACGGTTAATGTAATCCCCACGCTGCTCAAAAGCAGTCCCGCAAGCAGACTGAACGAAAGCAGATCAAAATCCGGCCGGTTATAATGTCCGGCCTTGATCAGCAGGGTCCTTCGCCGGTGATACCAGAGCAGATAGAAAAAAACCACCACCGAACCCATTACAATCCCCACAATGGGAATTACCGCAATAAGTACCTGGGCTGCGGCGGATGAAATCTGCTCCATGGGTCTCCTCTTCTATAGTATAATATAGCCAGTTTTTGCGGTTTTGTCCATATTTGACACCGGGCCCGCGAAAAAGTTGCTATTGAATTATCATCAAATCGTTGAAATACAGGGCTGTAATTCTGCCCAGACGCAGCAGGGCGTTGTAGCGGCGGAGAATCTCGGTTTTGGCGGCTTCTTCGTCCAGATTGGTGATTTTTTCGACCGGCTGGGAAGAAAAATATTCCGTTGCAATAGTCCTAAAATCGCCGATATGGGAGGCAAGTTCCTCGGTAAACGGCCGGTCCTGAACCGGATAGGGAAAAGCTATGGAAAGGATCAGGGTTGCAGTCCCAGCCGGAGGATAACCGGCAACGGGTATTCTGAGGCGGCCAATGCCATTGAATACACTGATCGCCCCGGGGTTTCCGTCATTTTCACCGGAAACCGCCGGACTGTCCTGATTGCCGGGGCCGCCGATTCGGAACAGCGGCTTGGAATCCGGCCCGCGGACAAGCGCATAAAAACTGCCAATGCTTAACAGCACAATAAAGAACAGAATCACGGCAATCAGAATACGATACGTTATCAAAAGCCCCTGTGAAGGCCGAGAGAATACCCGTTTCATTTTTTTTATTATGATCAGTATAATGTAAATAATCTATAATGTGTAGAGGAGAGAAAAGTGGCCCTGTTGACCGATCTTCATAATCATTCATGTCTCTCCCCCTGCGGTTCGCTGGATCTTTCGCCCAAATATATGGTACAGCTTGCCGCGGCCAGGGGCTTACAGGTTATGGCCCTGACCGATCACAATTCAAGCCTCAACTGCCCTGCTTTTGCAAAACTCTGTTCCCGCAGCGGCATTATCCCCATTTTCGGAATGGAAGCGACTACCAGCGAGGAAATTCATGCCCTGTGCCTGTTTACGGATTTGGAAGCGAGTCTTTCCTTTAGCGAATACGTTTACTCGATATTGGTTCCGTTTATTAATAATCCTGAAAAAACCGGGGATCAGGTGTATGTAGATGATGATGACAATATCGAAGGCGAGGTTGAATATTATCTGGTGAATCCCCTTGATCTTTCCATTGAAGCCATAGGCGCAAAGGCCGCTGTATACGGCGGCATCGTGATTCCCGCCCATGTGGATAGGCCTGCCTTTTCCATGACCAGTCAGTTGGGCGTAGTAGTGGAAGGCCCCTGGGCGGCGATAGAGTGCGTCCGTATCCCTTCTGATGTTGATACGCTGGGCTATCCTCTTATCACTTCATCTGACGCGCATTACCCCGAACACATTGCCCGGCGGCCATTTGAGCTTGACATCAGCGCAGAGGAATTGCAGCCCAAAGGTCCGGGAACAATGGCCGATATGGAAGCCTTCAAACAGGCGCTGTCACGGCGCAGACGCAAGTGAAGCGCTGAATAGCTTGCCCCGCATTTTCAAATAAAGTATGCTTAAACCCATGAAAGTATGGGTAAAACTGCTGATCGGGGCAATTCTGGGCATTACGCTGGGGTTTCTGCTGCCCTCTGACAATCAGCGGGTGATGACAGCGCTGGCCTGGCTGGAAAGAATGGCCCTGAATATTGGCCGGTATGCGGTTATTCCGGTATTGGTTTTTTCGCTGACTATGGCTATATACGAGCTTCGGCAGGACGGGCAGTTCTGGCCGCTGGTATTCAAGAATGTTCTGTTTATCATCGGCGCGTCTCTGTTTGTTATTGTGGCGGGTGTGCTGGTAACAATGGCGTTCCCTCCGGCACGGGTTCCAATTCTGATTGAAGAACAGCTTGAGTCAATCAGCCTGCATACGGCGGAAAATATTCTCGATCTGTTTCCTTCAAATATGTTGAGCGTTTTGGGCGGCGAGACGGTGTTCCTTTTCCCGCTCTGCGTGTTTGCGTTTTTCCTGGGCATAGGTCTGTCCTATGACCGCAATTACACCAAGCCGGTTATCGCGCTGGTGGATTCCCTGTCGCGGATTTTTTACCATATAGCGTCATTTTTTTCGGAGTTACTCGGTTTTATCGTGATCGTTCTGTCCTGCTATTGGGCGATCCGTTTTCACAATGTGCTGCGGACAGATGTATTCCGCGAGTTAATCATACTGCTGGGTGTGTTCAGCGCGATTCTTGGATTCGGGATTCTTCCCCTGCTCCTGTATCTCCTGAGACCAAAGACCAATCCCTGGGGCATCATGTACGGTTCATTGGGCCCGGCGCTGACGGCATTTTTTTCAGGCGATATGAATTTTTCGCTGCCGGTGCTGCTGCGCCATTCCAAAGAAAATTTTGGCATACGGCGGCGTTCCGGCGCGCTCAGCATGATTCTCTTTAGCACGTTTTGCCGGGGCGGCAGCGCCATGACCGCGGCAATCGCTTTTATTGTCATCATCAAATCGTATTCCAGTTTGGGGATCACTTCACTGGATGTGGTATCGATCTGCTTTCAGGCATTTGTCATCTCTTTTCTGCTTGCCCGTCATCCGGGCAATGGCGCGTATGCGGCGCTGGTGGCGCTGTGCCTGAGTTATGGGCGGGGCTTTGAGGCAGGCCACCTGATCCTGAAGCCGCTGGCGTTTTATCTGATCGCGGTGGGAACTTTCCTTGATGTGATGATCTGCTCCTTTGCCTCTTATGCGGTGGCGCGGATCAGCGGCATGGCAGAAGAGAAAAAAAGGGTGCATTTTATCTGAAAAAACAGGAAGATACCGGTATGCCTGTTCCATGTTATCCTGATTTTGCGCCTCTGAATTTTGATATGAAAAGCGATCTGCACCCCCGCCTTTCATTGACTGCGGACGGCGTTTCGGAATTTACGTTTACCGATCTGTATCTTTCCAGAAACAAGTACAAGCACCGGATTTCCCGGAGTGGGCCCAATGGCGGTTTTATTATTTCCGGGGAACAGCCGACAGGCTTGCGGGGCGGGGCAGGAAAATTTTTTATGACTCCCTGCGGTGCGCCTGAACGCGCGGTACTCGAATCCCTTTTCAGCGCTCATGATTATTGGCAGCATATTTCTGAATCCGTGTTTGCGCCTCCTGTTGGCGAACAGTTGGAACAGTGGGGTATCAGCATTGCCGAAGACCGGGACAATTTTGATTATCTGTACTTTCGCAAAGATTTGGCAGAACTTAAAGGAAAGAAGTACCATAAAAAAAAGAATCTGGTGAATCAGTTTGTGAATATGTATACCAGCGAGGAGCGGCCCCTGACAGCGGAACTGATTCCCCACGCAATGGAAATCCTGGAACGCTGGCGGCAGGATAAGGGTGAAGACGGCGATTACCTGACCGCCCGTGAAGCGCTGGAACTGTTTGATTCTCTGGCGCTGCGGGGCTATATCTATTTTGCCAACGGGAAACCCGCGGCGTATTGCCTGGGCGAAAGTATCGCAAAGGGAAAAATGTTTGTTATTCATTTTGAAAAAGCGATTGATGAATACAAGGGAGTTTATCAGTTTATGAATCAGGCCCTTGCCGCTACCCTGCCCCGCTTCTTTACCCAGATCAACCGCGAGCAGGATTTGGGAGATGAAGGTCTGCGTCAGGCGAAAATGTCATACCGGCCATTGGGATTTGTAAAAAAATACACCGCTGTATTGCACAGGGAGGCATCATGATTTATCTTACAGGCTTTCACGCCATTGAAGAACGAATCAAATCAGGCGGAGCCTGCGGCCCTGGGTCCTGCGGACCCTTGCTTTTGGCAAAGGCAGGGCCCCGCGCCCGCGAGATTGTTACATTGGCCGTTAATCGCAAGGTACGGGTTGATAGGGTGGGGACTTTTGATCTTGACCGGCTCGCGCCGAATCACCGGGGAATTGCCTTACAGGTTGAGGACATTTACGATGGCGGCGCGGAAACAAGCCTTGAGGCATTTATCGCCGCTCTGGGGGAACGCAAAAATGTTCTGGTAATAATTCTTGACGAGATCACCGATCCCCACAACTACGGGGCAATTCTCCGCTCCTGCGATCAGTTCGGAGTTGATCTGGTAATAAGCCGCAACCGGCGCAGCGCCAAATATGCCGAGGTTATTTCCACAACTTCCGCGGGAGCGGTTTCCTGGGTTCCACAGGCGGAAACGGCGAATCTGGTGCGGGCTGCGGAAGACCTCAAAGAGGCCGGATTCTGGATATACGGCGCGGACATGGAAGGGGAACCGGCCTATGCCATTGACCTCCGGGGCAGGGTTGCCCTAGCGCTGGGAGGCGAGGGCAGCGGAATATCCCGGCTTCTTCGTGAACGCTGTGACGCTATGGTGGGGATTCCCTCGCAGGGCAGAATCGATTCGCTTAATGTATCGGTTGCCGCCGGAGTGCTGCTCTACGAGGCGCAGCGGCAGCGTTCAGGCGCAACTTAGCGTTTTTTTGCGCGGGGCTTTTCATTTGCGGCGATACTGTGTTCCAGCCGTTTCAGCGACTCTTTGAAATCACCGTCTTTTATACCATTGTATCCGCTATCTCCTGAATTCGGGGAAAACGGGAGTTCCTGCGGCGTTGCTTCCGGTGTCGCTGCCGCTGTTTCACCGGTTTGTACGGAATGATCTGCTTCGGGCGGCGGCCCGTCCCGGCTCAACATCAGCGAAATTCCGGAAATATCCAGTTCGGGAAAACGGCGGCGAAAGTCGTTCAGTATTTTAGTCTGCTTGGTCTGGAGAATCTGTTTCCAGCCGGGATGATCCGCCTCAATTAAAATGATGCCCTTTTCCAGCTCTTTGATTCGGGAATGATCCGCGGCGGCGGCAATGCCGTTTTTTTCGGTAATATCCGTCCATGAATCAAAAAATTTTGAATAACCCTGCGCCTTTTTCATCAGCCGTTCATCAAAGAAGGCTGAAAGTACATCCCCTGCCTTCTTCATTATAGCCACAGATATATCTTGTGCAGTTGGGTGCAGATAAGCCAGGTCCCGGCCGCAAGCAGGGGAAGCCCCACAACAGGGCCGGCCCAGGTGTCACCGAAAATAAGCAGATTCCTTCCCACATATACCAGAACAGTCCCCAAGCCAATACGGGTATATTCCGTTGTACCACGGGACCAGGCAGCGATAAAGAAACTGATAATGGTAATAAAGAAAGTTCCCGCTTCAATCAGCCTGAACAATGAGGTATGGCCGCTGATCGTGTTAAGGGTGGAATCCCATGTTTGGGTGTCGATGGGGACTCCCAGAGTGATAATCAGCGTAGCCCCGGCTATTACCAGAAGCACGGTTCGCTGTTTCTGCACATTAAAACCGGCAGCGTACACGCTGGCGATAAACAGCGAGAATATGCCAAAACATCTGCCAAAAAGCAGTATTCGGAACGCCATGAGCAGATACAGCGAGGGAATCTCATACACATAGCTCAGGGGAAGGAGCAGCCGTACCGCTTCCAGCGCGAAGGAGGACACAAAAAAAACAATGAACAGGATTTCCGGCGACTGGGTTTTTTCAAAGAAAGAATAAGTCAAAATAATGGAAAAAAGTGCGTACATCGCCGAGGCAATTATGGCCGCATGCACCGCAAAAAGGTTATTTCCCAGAAAGGGGATGATAATAGCCTGAAAAAATCCGTCGGAACGCCGGGTATTTTCCGTTTCCATGACGGAATATACCGGAACCACAATAAATGAAGCGGCAATTATTGCCAGCAAACAGAGGGCAGCAAGGAGTATTCCCACTCTGAAAATAACATTCCTGCCGGGCAGTGTCATATACCCAGCATAGCCATTCCAGCGGTTTTTCTCAAGACTTATTTTTAGATTCCGATAATGGTAAAGAGGAGACTTCCATGCTATCAAAGAAGACTTTCCTTGTCATTGCAGGAATGTTGTTGTTGAATACTTTTACCCTCCGGGCAGGCGATTCCGCCACATTTGTGGATTTAGGCTTCTCGTCTAACGGAGGAATTTATATGTTTGCCCAATATGGAGTACAATCCGGTACGCTCAAGCCCTGGGCCGATATTTTTGTGGTTGATGTAGAACGCAATAATTTTGTTTCCGGCGGCAGGGTTTCCTATGTCCACGACAGCCCCATACTGTCCGGACAGGACGGATCAGGCGCACTATACCAGCTTATCGCCCAAAATGTGGCGCTGGCCAACCGCTGGGGGATCAGTTTTCCCAATCAGGGGCAGCCCCTTTTCATAGCGCTGGAGGAATCTCCGGTTCCCAGGGGAGAAACCATCGAATTTCGTGATTTTGTTTCGGGTATACAATACCGGGCCAGTCTGGTCAGCTCGGTAGAGGGAAGCGGAAGCAACCTCAGGTCTTCGTTCTATATCGATCTGCAAAGCAGCCCAAGAAACGGCCCGGAAAAAAGATATACGGTAGGTACGCCGCAGTTGAAGCGGTCCCAGATCGATTCCTACCGGATAAAGAAAGTATTGATCGCTCCACCGGGCAACGCGCTTATTTTTGTAATTGAAATGAAACGGCAGGGTGCAGACGGCCCTGATATTCGATATATGATCGAAGCATTGCAGCTTTAGGAAACTGGTATTATGCCATATCCTGTCTTATACTTGTATATTTTGAGGAGAACAGTATGAAGTACCACATTTTTATCGGTTCAACACTTGATGACCTGAAAAACGAGCGCAAGGAGCTTCCCCGGATCATTATGGAACTGGGGCATATTCCGGTAATGGCGGATTTTCTGGATCATTCTGCGGCGGGCACTGCCCCGCTTGTTCAAAAAAACATAGAGGACTGTGATTATTTTGTGGCGCTAGTGGCCTATAAATACAGCGCGTCAGACGGAACGGTTTCCCCGCTGATCGCCGAATATTCCGCCGCAGTAAAAAAGGGTATTCCGGTGATCTCCCTGATCATTGACGAAAAGGCCCGCTGGAAAGCGACAAAAAAGGAAAAGGATGAGGCGTTAATCCGCAAGCTGGATGATTTGAAAGTAAGGCTTCGAAAGGGAAGTTACAACACATGGAGCAATACGACTGATCTGTGTCAGAAGGCCCAAACCCTGCTGATTCAGGAAATGAACCTCAATCCGCGTTCCGGATGGGTCAGCGCTGAACAGGCAGTCAAGCCGCTGGTTGCCAATGAATTTGCCCGCCTGAGCTATGAGAACGACACCCTGCGGCAGCAGATAAAAATGGAAGACAACGAAGTTATTACCCGGTTGCGGGAACAGCTCAAATACGCCATAAAAGCGCTGGCCCTGAATAAAGTAACCCTGAGTTTCTATTACGCATCCGGCGAAAACTGGGAAAATACCCGCCGGTTCAGGTATCTGCGGATATACAAACTTCTGGTTCCCGAACTGGCGCTTGCAAAAACAACCGCGGAAATTTCCCGCTTTCTGGGAACGGTACTCAACCCCGATCTGGACAAAACCGTCCGCAAGGACTATCCCACTCCGTCTAACACGATCAAAAAGATCATGACAGACCTCTCCGCGCTTAAACTGGTCAGGTGTCTCAACAACGTAAAAACAAACACCGGCGATGAAGTATGGGAAATAACAGAGTACGGGAAGGAACTCTACGCGGCCTACCGGATGCGCCAGATGGAAAAGGCTTTTATCAGAAAGACTGAAAGCTGAGGCTCTTGCCAGACTGAGGCGGCCTGTACTCCCCTGACAAAATTTACGAAAACAGGGTATTTTATACTACATAAAGTACAAGCTATGGTAAGACTGCAACATACGATCTTTACCGGCATTCTTCTGTTTTGTATTCCTGCTCTGTGCTTTGGTCAGGCAGACCGTAATTCAACGCAGCGGGCGGAACAGGTGATGAAGGCCCTGGCCGCCGCATACCCTGAACGCATTGAGCGGGCGGCATTCCGGAGCGGAGACTGGGCGGTTTCCATACAGGGCATATGGTACTATTATGCCGGAGGAAAGCTGCTACCCGAAGAATTGCGGAGCAGAGCGGCGGAATTTGATCCGCAGCCCTTTTATAATTATCCTGCTGAACTGCCGCCCTGGAGGCAGGTTTCCCCCGAAGACGCTGAACGTTTTCGGAACATGGCAAATAACCGCAGTCAAAATCCTCCGAGACGCTCCCAGCATTTTTTTGATGCGCTGTGGCGGGCGCACACAAGAGAAGAATCATACGAGCGGATAAAGACCATTCGTTTTTTGGGAAATCCGGTAATGGTTCATTATGCCATTCTTGTAAAACTTGCATTGGTGGAAGAACAGATTCTTGCGGAAGCGGCACGAGACCCCCAGGTACGCGCATGGGTAAACAATGTCAGCACGCTGGACAGTTGGAACTGGCGGAGCATAGCCGATACCCAGAGCAGAAGTTTTCACGCATACGGCGCTGCCATCGACATTCTTCCCAGAACCACCGGAGGAAGAGAGAGTTACTGGCTCTGGGCTTCCCGCAGCAGACCGGAATGGTGGAACATTTCTTATGAGCAGCGGCTCCATCCTCCTTCCGCAGTGATTAAGGCATTTGAGTCCCGCGGTTTTATCTGGGGCGGCAAGTGGCTTTTTTTCGATACCATGCACTTTGAATACCGCCCCGAAATTCTGATACTAAGCGGAAGGCCCCCATTAAATTTTCACTGATACAAATGGTTCATATTTGAGTCTCTCGAATTATCTTTTGATTTATTAACCCGTCAGCGACATCTTTGTCACCCTTAATAGTTTGTATTATACGAAAAAAAGCAGAAAATGAAAAAATGATT
>JAIRUN010000025.1 GCA_031254365.1 Treponema sp.
TTTTTGAAACAAGGCAGAAAAATTTTATTATCTATGAGCTTAACACATCTGTTTTTGAGGAAACTATGCTCTGGTTAGCTCAATTCAAAGGAGAAAAAATCAATGAAAACAAAAAGTAATTTTATTGTAATGGCACTGTCAACGGTTGTCTGCCTTTTGCCGCTTATCCTGTCATTTATGGTTTATAACGATCTGCCTGAAGAAGTCGTGATCCAATTGAATGTTAAGGGAAATCCGAACCGGTATCTTCCCAAAGCCGCCGCCGCTTTTGGTCTGCCGCTATTCTTTGCGGCGGTCAATATTATTTCAAAAATATTTCTTTACAATGATCCCAAGCGGGAAAATATTTCAAAGGCGGCGCGAATTATTGCGGAGTGGATTGTTCCGCTCTTTGCGCTTGCTCTAGTGCCGGTCATCTTGTTTATGGCTATGGGCAGTCAAATACCGCTTCCCATTATTGCGCTGGTGTTTACAGGTATCGTTTTGATTCTGTGTGGCAACTATCTGCCCAAAAGCAGACAAAATTACGTTATTGGTATCAAGCTGCCCTGGACGCTGAATAATACTGACAACTGGAACAGGACTCATCGAATGGCCGGGTATTTGTATATGTGCTGCGGGATTGTTCTTATTATAGCGTCATTTTTATTTTTTGGGAAATCTATTTTGCTAATTTTGATTTTGTCGATTTTGGCTCTGATGATCATTGCGCCGGTTCTCTATTCTTATTCTCTGTACAAGAGGAATGGCAGCGACTAGGATGTAACACCATATTCACGCAAAGTACAGGCGATTGTAGCGCGGGCGTTTACAATAAAAGCCTCTTTTGGCTGATAACTGAAAAGCAAATCACTGCCGTACCTTTGGGTATATAAATCAAGAAGTTGCTCCCCGCCGGGATTTTTCGCGGCCGCGTTCAATATAAAATCGCGGCAGGCTATGTTGGATTCCATAGCCTTGTCAAAAAAACCTTGTGCGTCTTTCTCAGCGGCAATCCCCCGGTGCGGCAACGACAAAAACTTATACGGTATTCCGCGGCATTTTTCAATCGATCTGATAGAATCGTTATAACTTGTCAGATAACAGGGATACAGTTTTCCGTCAAGTAAAAAACCCGGCGTTTCGTTGAGCACAAGCAGTTCAAGTTCAGGAATAAAAAAACTGAGTGAATCTCTGGTATGCCCCGGCGTTTCCAGCGTTTGAATCGAAACTCCGCCAAGCGGAATAATATCTCCGTCTTTAACAGTAATATCCGCGTGAAACGCATCGTCACTGTATGCGTCATTTAATTTTACATTATATTGCGCGGCTACTACGGATGACAGCTCACGGATAACTCTGCGCGGCGTGTCTTTTAACAGCACTGCTGCCCCGGCTTCCGATGTTACAAGGCGCATGAGCGGCCATTCCTTCCTGAAAAACGGCAGCGCGCCGATATGATCATAATGCGTATGGGTAATAAAAAGATAGTCAAGACTTCTGCCATTTAAGGCGTTTTTTACGTTTTGTATGGTGCGAGTCGCGCAGAACGCCATACCGCAGTCAAACAGGGTGGTATTATTTTCGCCGACAAGAAGATTACCCTCACTGGTATTATGCGCAATGCAGTTGATATAATTTTTCATTTGTTCTTTGCTTTATTCCCATTCCACAGTAGCCGGGGGTTTTGAGGTAATATCATAAACAACACGGCTTACCGATGGTATCTCGCTCGTTATCCGCGAAGATATACGCCCCAGAACCTTGTGCGGCAGCGGAGCGTAATCGCAGGTCATAAAATCACCGGTTATTACAGCCCGAATCGCGATCACCGGATCATAAGTCCTGTCATCGCCCTTGACGCCAACAGTACGGGTATCGGTTAGCACTGCAAAATACTGATCCGGTCTGCGTTTGACGACATCCAGTTCCTCGCGGAGGATGGCATCGGCTTTGCGCAAAATCTCCAGCTTTTCTTCCGTAACGTCTCCCATAATGCGGATGGCGAGACCCGGTCCCGGAAAAGGCTGGCGGTTAACCAGCGATTGAGGCAGTCCCAGTTTTTTGCCAAGCACACGCACCTCATCCTTAAACAGCCCGGACAGCGGCTCTATAACTCCGGCAAACTTAAGATTTTTGGGAAGCCCGCCTACATTGTGATGGCTCTTGATGGTCGCACCGTGCTTGCCGCCGGATTCGACAACATCCGGGTAAATCGTACCCTGCGCCAAAAATGAAATATCGCCTAACTTTGCGGATTCTTCCTCAAAAGTGCGGATAAATTCTTCGCCTATGATCTTTCTTTTAGACTCAGGTTCGCTCACGCCTTTCATTTTTGCAAGGAATTTCTCTTTTGCGTTCACGCGGATAAACCGGAGATGGCTTTTTGAAAATACAGCTTCGATTTCATCGCCCTCGTTTTGGCGCATAAAGCCGTGGTCTACAAAAATACAGGTAAGCTGTCCGGGTACGGCCTTTGACAACAGCGCGGCGCAAACAGACGAATCTACCCCGCCGGACAGGGCGAGCAGCACTTTTTCATTTCCAAGCTTTTGCCGTATGCCCTTAACCTGTTTGTCGATATAGTCCGCCAATTTGTAATCGCCTGAAGCTCCGCAGACACGGTATAAAAAATTTCGCAGTATTTCACGTCCGTTCACGGTATGTCCGGTTTCAGGGTGAAATTGCACACCGTAGAGTTTGGCGTTGACGTTCTCACAGGCCGCATTGATACAGTCCGCGGTAAAACCTGAGTTTACAAAACCGTCCGGCAGTCTGTTTACATGGTCGCCGTGGCTCATCAGCACCGCGCTTTTTTCCGCAAGACCATTAAACAGAATGGAGTCTTTGTTGAATCCGGCGCTGACAGTTCCGTATTCGCCGCGCTCTCCGTGCCGTACCTCTCCGCCGAGCGTATAACACATCAAATGCATACCGTAGCAAATGCCGAGTATGGGTATGCCCAGCGAAAAAAGACCCGGATCGCATCTGGGCGAATCAGACAGATATACGCTGTTCGGTCCGCCCGTCAGTATTATGCCTATTGGGGCCAGATGTTTCACTTCATCAGCAGATATATTCCCCTGCCTGATTTCCGAATAAACTGAAAGCCCCCTGACTGACCGGGCGATGAGTTCCTTGTATTGGCCGCCAAAGTCGAGTACCAGTACAAGCTCGCTCATATTTCCACCGTCCCGTCAAACACTGTTGTGCAGTCACCGGTCTTCAGGACGGCTTCGTCGGTATAGTTGATAATCAGAACACCGCCGGGAACTTGAACTTTTATGTCCGCGCCTTTGTCGCAGTATCCATTCAGAACGGCGGCTACCGCCGATGCGCACGCGCCGGTTCCGCAGGCAAGCGTTTCTCCGATACCGCGCTCCCACACGCGCATTTTCAAATAATTTCTGCCCATGACCTCGACAAATTCGGTATTTATCCTGTCAGGAAAAAGCGGATCGTTTTCAAAAAGCGGCCCAATCTTTGCGACATCGAAATTATCAACATGCTCACAAAACACTACCGCGTGGGGGTTACCCATTGAAACACAGGTGATGGCATACTTTACGCCGCCTATGCTTATCTGCTGCGCGACAATACGTTCACCGGAGAGCCTTACCGGTATAGCGCCTGGCTCCAGCACCGCGCGGCCCATATCAACCTTAACGGATGAGACAAGCCCGTATTGGGTGGCAAGAACAACTTCCTTTATTCCGCTGAGCGTTTCAATACGTATACACGGCTTTTTGACAATATTATTGTCATATAAATATTTAGCGACACAGCGGATCGAGTTTCCGGCCATTTTACCTTCGCTGCCGTCTCGGTTGAACATTCTCATTTTAGCGTCAGCAATAGCAGAGCGCATAATCAAAACAAAACCGTCACCGCCTATGCCGTAATTCCTGTCGGTCAGCAGAACCGACAACGATTCCGGCGAGTTTATCTCAATATCCGTACGGTTGACGTTGTCAAAACAGTTAATATAAATATAATCATTGCCGCAACTTTGCATTTTGGTAAAATTAAGTTTCAGACGCTCGGCCCGCAAATCGTTTATGTCAACTAACTCGGTATTTATCTCGCTGTACCCCGAAAGCAGACTGTCAGCCAGCGCGTTTGCCGTATCAATGGACGTAAGGCAGGGAATGCCCAAGGTACACGCCTTTCTGCGGAATTTCACGTCATCGGCAGCCGGGTCTCTGCCTTTTTCCGAAGTGGAAACAATATAGTTAATCTTTCCGCTGTCAAGCAGAGTCGCGGTGTTGTTATCGGCGCTGTCGCTGATTTTGTTAACGGCTGTTACATCAAAACCTTTAGCCGCAAGCAGCCGTGCCGTGCCGCCTGTCGCATACAGCGAGAAGCCCAGCTTCCTGAATTTTTCGGCAACATTGATGATCTCCGCCTTGTCGCTGTCACGGACGGTCATAAACACACCGCCGCGCTTGTTGCCCGATGCCGGGGCCATTTTATACCCCGCGGCCACAAGACCCTTGTACAGCGCTTCTTCAATATTTTTTCCAAGCCCCAGCACTTCGCCCGTTGATTTCATCTCAGGCCCCAAGTGGGTGTCCACACCGGCAAGTTTTTCAAATGAAAATACCGGAACCTTGACCGCGACATACGGCGGAATCTTCGCAATACCGGAAGAATGCCCAAGTTCCGGCAATGTTTTTCCAACGCTTACCTGTGTGGCAAGTTCGCACATTTGAATGCCGACAACTTTACTCAGGTATGGAACGGTACGAGACGCGCGGGGATTTACTTCAATAACATATAACTCATTCTCATAGAGGACGTATTGAATATTCACCAGCCCCTTTACATCTAACGCCATGCAGAGTTTTTGGGTAACATCAAAAATCTTTGCCGCCAGCGCGTCATCTATGTTCACAGCAGGGTAAACGGCGATACTGTCCCCCGAATGGATTCCGGTGCGTTCAATGTGTTCCATGATGCCGGGAATCAGTACACCAACACCGTCACATATCGCGTCTACCTCGATCTCGCGTCCGCTTAAATATTTATCAATTAACACCGGGCCTGATAATTCAGAACGCAGAATTATTTCCATATATTCGATGATGTCCTCGCGGGAAAACGCGATGATCATATTCTGTCCGCCCAACACATAAGACGGACGCATCAGTACCGGGTAACCCAATTCTTCCGCGGCTGACAGCGCCTGGGCTTCTGTTGTTACGCCAAATCCCCGCGGGCGTTTGATTTGAAGTTTTTCCAGCAGACAATCAAAACGCTCTCTGTCCTCGCAAATATCAATGCTGTCTGCCGGGGTTCCGATGATGTTTACGCCGCGTTCATGCAACTTTTTCGTCAGTTTGATGGCTGTGCCGCCGCCAAAGGCAACGATGACACCGACAGGTTTTTCAATGTCGATTACGCTCATTACATCGTCAATGCACAAAGGCTCAAAGTATAGCCGGTCGGCGGTATCAAAATCGGTAGACACCGTTTCAGGATTATTATTGATGACAATAACCTCGTAACCCATTTTTTTGAGCGTCCAGACGCAATGCACACAGGCGTAGTCAAATTCAATGCCCTGCCCTATCCGAATCGGCCCACTGCCCAGCACAATGATTCGCTTTTTATCACTTTTTTGAATAAACGGCAGGGCCTCGTTTTCCGTGCCATTTTGTATTGAATAAAAGTATGGTGTTTTCGCCGCGAACTCGCCGCCGCAGGTGTCAACCATTTTGTAAATGAGTGAGGAGGTGGCAGTTGACAGTTGACCGTCCGCGATGTTTTTCAGTCCATGCAAGAACCAGGGGTCTACTTTAGTTGTGTTGTATAACTCGTCTATGCTGATGTTGCGCTTAATAGCCTCATGCAATACAAACAGACGTTCATCGGTAACAGTGAGGAGAAGGCTACGTATTTCATCGTCTGTTTTTTTTGCCAGGCGGGGAAGAGTAAGACTTGAAAGGCCGATCTCCGCGCCGCGCACGGCTTTTAACAACGCTTCCTCAAAGGTGTCGGCTATTGCCATAACTTCGCCGGTTGCTTTCATTTGCGTACCCAATTCTTTATGCGCGTACACGAATTTGTCAAAAGGCCACTTGGGGAATTTTACCGCCACATAATCAAGCGCGGGTTCAAAGGCCGCATACGTTGTGCCGGTAACAGCGTTGATAATTTCGTCTAACGTATAGCCGATGGCGATTTTGGTCGCCACCTTTGCGATAGGATACCCCGTTGCCTTGCTGGCAAGCGCCGATGAACGCGACACGCGGGGATTAACCTCAATCACGGCATATTCAAAACTGTGGGTGTGCAGCGCGAATTGAACATTGCAGCCGCCTTCCACGCCAAGGGCCTTAATGATGTCCAGGGCTGCTGTGCGCAGCATTTGGTATTCCTTGTCCGCGAGCGTTACAGCCGGCGCGATAACAATACTGTCGCCCGTGTGTATACCCACCGGATCAAAGTTCTCCATGGAACATACGGTGATCACATTACCATTACAATCCCGCATTACCTCAAACTCGATTTCTTTCCAGCCGGCAACGGATCTTTCTACAAGTATCTGATGAATGGGTGAAAGCGCAAGCCCGTTAGACGCAATCTCACGAAGCCGTGTTTCGTTTTCCGCAATGCCGCCGCCTGAGCCGCCCAGCGTAAAGGCCGGACGCACGATAAGCGGATAACCCTCCGTTTTCGCGAAATTAACCGCCGTTTGCGGCTCTGTGGCAATTACCGAAGGGATACAAGGCTGACCTATCTTTTGCATGGTTTCCTTGAATAGCTGCCGGTCCTCGGCCATATCAATTGTTTCGGGCGATGAACCGAGCAGGCGCACATTCATTTTTTTAAGGAAACCGTCACGGGCTAACTGCATACACAGGGTAAGGCCGGTCTGCCCGCCAAGCCCGGACAAAATGCTATCGGGGCGTTCTTTTTCTATAATGCGTTTTACAGTGGTAAGGGTCAGCGGTTCTATGTAAATTTTGTCAGCAATGTTTTTGTCGGTCATGATTGTCGCGGGATTTGAATTAACCAGCACAATCTCGATTTTATCTTCGCGTAACACACGGCACGCCTGCGTTCCGGCATAATCAAATTCCGCCGCCTGACCTATCACGATAGGGCCGGAGCCTATGACCATCGTTTTTTTGATGCGTGTATCAAGAGGCATTCTTTTTCGCCTCCATGCTGTTCATAAACCGGTCAAACAGGAATCCGGTGTCCCGTGGGCCTCCGCAGGCTTCAGGATGAAACTGAACCGAGTATGCGGGGGCGTTTTTGTACGTTATGCCTTCGCAGGTTCCGTCGTTGACGTTGACAAACCATTCATCAGCGATGCGTTTGTCAATACTGCCGGACACAACCGCATACCCGTGATTCTGACTGGTGATATACACCTTGCCGCTCTGCGTATCTTTAACCGGCTGGTTCGCGCCCCGGTGTCCGTATTTAAGCTTGTTAGTGTTAAATCCGCTTGCCAGCGCCATAAGCTGATGTCCCAGACAAATGCCGAACATTGGCACGTCTGTTTTCAAAAGGCTTGCGATATTAGCGATGATGTCCGTATTGTCCGCAGGATCGCCGGGACCGTTTGATAACATTATTCCGTCAGGCGCAATTTTGAGTATATCATCCGGTGTATTATTGCAGGGAACCACCCAGACATCACAGCCGCGCCGGTTCAGTTCCCGCCGTATATTTTCCTTGCTGCCAAAGTCGTACAGGGCAACTGTATATCTTGAGTTTTCGGCTTTATGCAGTTTTTTTTCGTTAGTTGAAACTTTTGGAACCGGGTTGGTAATTTTATATGACTTGAGTTCATCCACAGCCGTTTCCGGCGGTTTTGCGCTCGTGATTTTGCCGTTCATAACGCCGTTTTCGCGGATGATTTTTGTCAGCGCTCTGGTGTCAATGCCGCACAACCCGATAATGCCGCGCTCCCGCAAAAAAGCGTCAAGATCGCCCTCACTGCGGAAGTTCGAGGGGTTCTGGCAGGGATGCTTTACAATATATGCCCTGGCAGAAACAGCAGCGCTCTCAAAATCAGAGGGGATAATGCCGTAATTACCGATGAGCGGAAAGGTCTGAAGGACAATTTGACCGTAATAGCTTGGGTCGGTCAGGGTTTCAAGGTATCCGGTCATACCGGTAGTAAAGACAATTTCCCCGGTAATTTCACCCTGAGCGCCAAAAGATGCGCCTTCAAAGATCATGCCGTTTTCTAAAATCAAATATGTCGTGTTCATAAACCTGCCCCAAGTCGCCAACTTAGTATGCCATGAAAATAGAGGCGTTTGTCAAGAGTGGGTTTTTGTACTATATTGATGATATGACCATTGGACAACCCCGTACCAAAAACAGGCAAAGGCAGTCATAATTCTTTTCCCATTTCAAAAACATCTTTTTTTGCCCGCTCGTTTTCGCCGTTTCCGGTGAAACACGCCGTGCAAAATGACAGCTCACACTTTGCGCAGGCTTTTTTGAGCCCCTCTATGCTGATATAGCCCAAACTGTCCGCGCCGATTTTCTGCCTGATTTCATCCAGACTTACCTGATTGGCTATTAAATTTTCTTCGCTGTCAATATCGGTTCCGTAATGGCAGGTGTGGCGGAACGGCGGGGATGAGATTCGTATATGAACCTCTTTCGCGCCCGCGTTTTTAAGGTTGCGCACTATTTTTTCGCTCGTGGTTCCGCGTACAATAGAATCATCAACCAACACAATGCTTTTATTCCGCAGATTGGTTGAAAGCGGATTGAGTTTGAGCCGGACAGCGCTGTCCCGCTGCGTCTGTGTCGGATAAATAAAGCTGCGGCCTATGTAGCGGTTTTTTACAAAGCCCGATATAAGCGGTATTCCGCTTTTCGCGCTGTAACCGCTGGCCGCATCAAGGCCGGAGTCAGGCACGCCGCAGACAATGTCAGCGTTCACCGGGTATTCTTCGGCCAATATCGCGCCCATGTTATACCGGGCTTCGTATACGCTTAATCCGTCTATAACTGAATCGGGCCGCGCAAAGTACACATACTCAAAAATACACAGGCCGCCGTTTTCGTTTTTTACACCCGGCTTTACGCAGTGGTAGGTCAGGTTGCCGTTTTCCGCTACGATGATCTCTCCGGGTTGTACGTCCCTGATAAACTCAAATCCGCAGGCTTCCAGCGCGCAGCTTTCCGAAGCGACAGCTAAACCAAATTTGTTCCGCCCGATACACAGGGGTCGGTAGCCGTTGGGATCGCGGACGGCAATCAGCTTGTTTTCACTGCTCGCTATAACGAGGCAAAAGGCTCCCCGCAGAAAACCTGCCGCATTAACAACGCCCTGTATGATGCTTTCACCTTTGGTAATACAATACGCTATCAATGACGAAATAACTTCGCTGTCACTGGTCGCGTTAAAATGAAGCCCCTGGCTTTTGAGCCGCTTGCGAATCTCCTGGGCGTTGGTAATATTGCCGTTATGCGCAGTGGCAATTCGCCCGGTCAGGTATTCGGTAACAAAGGGCCCGGCGTTTTCTTTGACATTTCCCCCGGTTGTTGAATACCGGGTATGCCCGGCGGCGATTTTTCCCCCCGGCATTTGCTCAAGCTCCGTTCCCGAAAACACCTCGCTGACCAGGCCGGTATCTTTATGACACAATATTCTGCCGTCACTTACTACCAGAGCAATACCTGCGCTCTCCTGTCCACGGTGCTGCAGGGTGAGCAGACCGTTATAGGTAATACCCGCCGCTTCTTCGGTTGTCAAGCTGACGCCGAAAACGGCACATTCTTCACCCGGCTTCCCGTTGGTTTTCATAAATCCCCGATATTCCCCTGTGAAAACAAAAAAAGCGTTCACCGGCAAACTGATTTCAGTATCAATATGCCGATAAACGCCGTTGTTTATCCCTTTACAGATGTAGCAAAAAACAATCAAATTGTCAAGTAAGTTTACTCAACTTTGAAGCGTGAGACCTCCCGTATAAGCGCCGCAATGCCTTCGCGGTTTTTGCCGCTTATCTCGTTGACCTGATTAACCGCAACGTTGATCTGCTGCGCGCCGGCGGCCATTTCGTTCATACCGCCGGTGATTTCCTGCGTTACCTTTTCAAGGTTCTGGCTCTCCTGGATTACTTCTTTTGCCCCTTCAAGCATTTCCTGGGAACCGCCCTCTACCTGCCGAGTTATTTCGCTCACGTTGGCGATGCCCTGCAAGACCTGCCTGCTTCCTTCTCCCTGCTCTTCCATCGCGTTGCGGATGTTCTCTTCCTGCTCGGCCACGGTCTTAACGCTTGAGTCAATTGCCTCGAACTTGCTCAGAACATTTTCAGTCGAGCGGGTGATCTTGTCGATGGAATCTTTTATCTTCTTGAGGACAATACCAATGGTTTTGGACTGCTCGCTGGAACTTTCGGCCAGTTTGCGGATTTCATCGGCAACTACCGCAAAGCCCTTGCCCGCCTCACCCGCATGGGCGGCCTCAATCGCGGCGTTCATGCTCAACAGGTTGGTCTGGCTGGCAATATTCTGCATAACCGAGTTAATCTCCAGCAGGCCTTCGGACTCACGGGAAATTTCCTGTATGTCCTGCGCCACATCCTGCAATCCGGTACGGCCCACTTCGGACGCGCCCTGTAGTTCTTTCACGTTATCGGCGTTTTTGACCAGCGTTTCGGTAACTGAGCGGGTATTGGCTACCATTTCTTCAATAGCGGACGATGACTGGGCTATATTGTTGCTTTGATTTTCAACATGGCCGTTGAGTTTGTTGATATTGGCGACAACCTGCTCCATGGTGGCGTTGGTTTCAGTAACGCTGGCGCTCTGGTTGATAACCCGGCCCTTGATGCTCTGAATATTGGCGGTAATTTGATTTACCGCAGAGGCTGTCTCGTTCATGTTACTCGCAAGGTCATTACCGATGTCGGACAGCTTTCCCGCTTCGCCTTTGATGACGATAACAAGACCTCTGATCTTTTCCAAAGTCCGGTTGAAGTACAGGGCAAGGTGGCCCACTTCGTCTTTTGAGTGGACTGTTATGCTTCTGGTCAGGTCCCCCTCGCCTTCCGAGATATCTTTGAGGGTATTGGTTACCCCGATAATCGGTTTGACCATGCCTTGGGCCACAAAGAAGGTAACAACCCCGGCTATAATCAGAAGGATCAGACCGAATATAATCGTGAATTGCACCATTTCAACAATCGGCCGGTTAATTTCATCAAGGGGGATAACGACCATAAGGCTCCAGGGGGTGTCTATTCCGGTAAATTTAATGGGATAATAGATAAAGTG
>JAIRUN010000059.1 GCA_031254365.1 Treponema sp.
AAATTGCCGGCGATGAGACTCGAACTCATACCCCCTTGCAGGGAGGGGATTTTAAGTCCCCAGTGTCTACCATTCCACCACGCCGGCTAGCGCGCCCCGTTAAGGGGCGTTAGTTCAAAAAAATCAGCACGCGTTAGCGCCAGAGAACGCCACCGCACCCGGCAACGGCGCTTCAGCTTTAGCTGAAGCAGAGCGCACCGCCGGCTAGCGCGCCCCGTTAAGGGGCGTTAGCGCCAGAGAAATTTACCATGAACCGGGCAGCAGTGAAAAGCGGTCATTCTGCGGCGATGCGGTAGATCGCCGCTATGTCCTTTTCATCGAGTTTGCGGTAGTTCCCGACAGGGCCGAATTTGACGGCGCGTTTTGCCATTTCGGGGATTTTGGCGGCATCGATCTTTGCCTCGGCAAAACTCACGGGAAGGCCGATTGACCGGAAAAAATGCTTCATACGGAATACCCCTTCCTTTGCCGCCTGTTCAGGGTCGTAAAAAGCGCCGTCCACGCCCCAGACCTTTTCGGCAAAACGGGCAAGGCGGGGGGTATCCTCTTTAATGTTGTACTGTATCCACGCGGGAAAAAGAATCGAAAGTACCGCACCGTGGGTGGTATCAAAAAGGGCCGAAACTTCATGCCCGATTTGGTGGCTGCCCCAGTCTCCGATGCGGCCTGTTCCAAGAAGATTATTATGGGCCAATGCGCCTGCCCACATGATTTCGGCGCGGGCATCGTAATTCTTTTCGCCGCCGGAAAAAATGGCGCGGGCGTTGCGGATTATTGCCCGCAGCGCGCCTTCGCACAGTTCATCGGTCAGTTCCACATGGGGTTCTCTGGTAAAATAACGCTCCATAATGTGGGCCATCATATCGGCAATACCGCAGGCGGTCTGATACGGCGGCAGGGAATAGCTCAGTTCGGGATTGAGTATCGCAAATGCCGGACGGATGCACTCGTAGTTAATGCCGCGCTTCCAGGGGCCGCGTTCATCGGTAATTACGCAACTGTTACTCGATTCGCTGCCTGCGGCGGGAATCGTTACCACCGCTCCTATCGGCATGGATTGCGGCACGGTTTTCTTCCGCTCGAAAAAATCCCATACATCGCCTTCGTTGACTGCGCCTACGGAAATGGCTTTGGCGGAGTCAATGACCGAGCCGCCGCCCACCGCGAGAATAAATCCCAGCTTTTCTTTTTTAACAATATCAATGCCCTTGTACACAAGGGAAAGCCGTGGATTGGGCTGTACTCCATCGAGTTCCACCCACTCAACTCCGGCGTTTTTCAGGCTGGTCTTTACCCGGTCTATCAGGCCCGATTTTACCGCATGGCCTCCTGAATGGTGCAATAATATTCGCTGCGCGTATTGGGCGGCTTCTCCCCCTGCTTTGCTCTCGGTATCTTTGCCAAAAATAATTTTGGTACGAACATAATACTCAAAATTCTGCATGAAATACTCCCTGTTTGTTTTAGGTACAGTATGCCATGATTCGCCGGTTTTAACAAGGGAACCGCTTTTGCCCCGCAACACAGGCCCGGCGGGGTGGCCAGCGGCAGTGGCAAAAATCTGGATGAATCTGCCTGAACAGCCGCCTGACCACTTAATATAGAAATCATTATTGTTACCCTCACGTTATCATTTTGCCAAGTGGTCAGGCTGTTACCGTACCCTTTCCCGCCTTTTATCCATCGTCTGTTCCGGCAGGGAACTCCAGACAATTTTTGCTACTGCCGCTGGCCACCCCGCCGGACCCATGCCGCACAGGGCAATAGCATTGCCCTGATGTGTACTTGAACTTGTCGGGCTGTTTCCGGTATTATTGGGCTATGACCATATTGGATGTAATCGAGCAAAGCGGGTTGCCGACTATGCTTGGTATAAGTATTGTATTGGGGTTTCTGGTAATCTTGATTATCATCGGTGTTATGGTGGGGAAAATCATTAGCGCCCGAAATCCGCCCAGAGAAGCGCCGGCTCCGGTACCGGCGGCAAGCGCCAACTGGGGAGACAACGCCGCGGTAACCGCCGCTATTTCGGCTGCGGTTAATGAGTATCGAAAATCAAACTAATTTTTTAAAGGAAGGAAACAAATGCCGAAAGTAAAACTTACCGATCTTGTGCTGAGGGACGCTCATCAGTCACTGTTTGCTACCCGCATGGTAACAGCGGATATGCTGCCGATTTGCGACAAGCTCGACAAAGCGGGCTTTTTCGCGCTGGAAGCCTGGGGCGGAGCCACGTTTGACTCCTGCATCCGGTTTTTGAACGAGGACCCCTGGGAGCGGCTGAAAAATCTCAAAAAAGCCCTGCCCAACACCAAAATCATGATGCTGCTGCGGGGTCAGAACCTTTTGGGCTACCGGCATTATGCCGATGACGTAGTGGCGAAATTCGTGGAATACGCTGCCAAAGACGGTATTGATATTTTCCGCATTTTTGACGCAGTGAACGATCCCCGGAATTTTGAGGCCGCCACCAGGGCTGCCAAGAAAACCGGCAAGCACATTCAGGCGACTATTTCCTATGCGGTAACCCCCTTCCATACTATAGAAAAGTATGCGGAATTCGCAAAACAACTCGTGGACATTGGCGCGGATTCAATCTGTATAAAAGATATGGCCGGCTTGCTCAAGCCGTACGAAGGCTATGATCTGGTAAAGGCAATCAAAAAAGTAACAGACCTGCCCATTGAAATTCACACCCATGCCACAACCGGTATGTCAGTGGCAACCCTGACCAAGTGCGCGGAAGCGGGTGCGGAAATTCTCGATACCACCATTTCTTCCATGTCCATGGGAACCAGCCACAGCCCCACCGAAACAATGGTAGAGATTTTCAAAGGAACTGAATACGACACCGGACTGGACAATAATCTCCTGCTGGAAATCGCCGCCTATTTCCGCAAGGTACGGAATAACTACAAAAAGTTTGAATCGAGTTTCCTCGGCGCGGACACCCGTATTCTGCAAAGCCAGGTTCCCGGCGGTATGCTCAGTAATCTGGAAAGCCAGCTTAAAGAGCAGGGCGCTTCGGACAAGATCGACGCGGTGCTGAAAGAGATTGAGATCGTTCAGAAAGACTCAGGCTATCCGCCGCTGGTAACGCCCACCAGCCAAATCGTGGGAACCCAGGCGGTGTTCAACGTACTCTTTGGCCGCTACAACAAACTCTCCGGCGAATTCCAGGATTTGGTGGCCGGTAAATACGGGGCCTGCCCTGCGCCCAAAAATCCCGAGGTGGTGAGAAAGGCCCTTGTGAATCTCAAAATGGAAAAGGAAATCACCCACCGCCCGGCGGACGACATTCCCCCTGAATATTCCAAACTGGAAGAAGAATGTAAAAAACTTCTGGGGACCAATACGGTTAGCGTGGAAGACGTGCTTACTTTGGCCATGTTCCCCAAAGTCGCTCCCAATTTCTTTAAGACACGGGCTGATGGTCCGGTGGTCTTTAAGCCGGAGGACGCAGTTCCGGCAGCGGCGGCAAAAGCCGCAGGTCAGGCGGAAAAATACAATGTGAATGTAAACGGAGTCAATTACGCGGTGGTGGTATCAGCTGCCGGAACTGTGGCGGCTGTCCCAAGCGGCGGCGCTGCTCCCGTTGCTGCGGCTCCTGCCGCGAGCGCCGGGACTGGCGGCGGCGGAGCCAGCGTTACCATTCCCGCTCCGGTAGCGGGAACAATTCTCCGCTACGTGGCGAATGAGGGCGCGGAAGTGCAGAAGGGCGCGACAGTGCTCATCATCGAATCAATGAAGATGGAACTGGAAATAAAGGCAACTGCCGCCGGGAAAGTACACTTCCTGGCTCCTACCGGAGCCCAGGTCGCGGCCCAGCAGCCGATTGTGGAACTCGGCGGCGCGGCCGGGTTTGCCCCGGTTGCGGTGACTGCCCCTGCTGCTGCGCCGGCTCCGGCTGCTCCCGCTCCGGCAGCGCCCTCAGGCGGCGGTGGAACAGCGGTACTCGCGCCGGTTGCCGGTACGGTCCTCCGGCATGTAGCAGGCGAAGGTACGCAAGTCGCACAGGGCGCAACCATCGTTATTATCGAATCCATGAAAATGGAACTGGAAATAAAGGCTTCCACCGCAGGAAGAGTTCACTTCCTTGTACCTACCGGAACGCAAGTTGCCTCGCAGCAGCCGATTGCGGAAATCGGATAAGTTTTTTAATCGCGTATTCGGGGTTTTCTTTTGCGAAAACCCCGTATTTTTTTGGGCGATTCTGTAAGGTTCCGGCATGAATTGGGAAAAGAAAGACATTGCCCCTGAGCAGGTAAAAAATATTGCCGCCACATACGGCTGTGATCTGCTGACCGCGTCGATCCTTGCCCGCCGGGGACTCTGCTCAGGAGAAAGCATAAAATATTTCCTTGAAGATGACCTCAGGCATTTGCGCAATCCCTTTGAACTGCCCGGCATGGAAGACGCGGTGGAGCGGATTCTCGCTGCGAAAGAAGAAAATGAAAAAGTGCTGGTCTTTGGAGACGCCGATGTGGACGGCATTACCGGCACGGTTCTGCTTACCCGGTATCTTGAAAGCATTGGGGTGGATGTAAGCTGGCGTATTCCCGAAGGAGACGAAGCCTATGGGCTGTCGCTGGCAGCGGTGGAAGGATTCGCCGAAGCCTATGGCACTTTGATCATCACCGTTGACTGCGGCATTTCCCGCGTTAACGAAATCAAACGGGCCAATGAACTTTCCGTTGATGTGATCGTAACCGATCACCATGAACCGCCTGAAGAATTGCCCAAAGCCCTGTGCATCGTTGATCCCAAGCTGAAAGATTCCCCGTATCCCTTCCGCGATCTTTCCGGCTGCGGCGTTGCCTTTAAGCTGGTGTCCGCCCTGCGCTTTGCGCAGAACAGCGAACTCTACGGCCAGCCTGTCTGTCTGCTCAATACCCGCCCGGTAAATGATGCATGGATCATCGAGATCGCCAAAATGCGAAACCTTGTTGTCATCAGTACACTCACGGAAACCATTGTGCCTGGCATGGTGGGCATTGGCGAGACGCGGCTGCCCGCCTTTCTTGAGGGCCAGCAAATTCTCGTGTGGGACGCTCCGCTGCAAAAGCAGACGCTGGCAAAACTGTTCGGCAGGGGCGTTGAAGTGGGTATGCTGGACATTGCGCCTGAAATCGGCAAGGAGATTCCCCAGACCGCGGGGAAGGGGCTGCTCCGCATAAAAGAACTTTCAAAAATCGCCAAATATTCTGAAACAGAAGTAAGCGAACTTGATGTATTTGTGAATCTGTTTACATCGTTTATACACAGCCGAGGGCAGTCCGGTGCGGGGGCACATGGCGCTGGTGCGCCTGGCGCTAGTGCGCCGAGCGGCCCTGAAGAAATCGCTGATTTGCAGCTTGCCGCTTTGGGAACCATTGCGGACATTATGCCCCTGCTGGATGAAAATAGAATTATCGTCCGTAACGGACTTGAATCCCTGCGGACAAAACCCCGGCCGGGTCTTTCGGATTTGCTGCACAAGCTGGATATTGCGGGCCGCCGTTTTGACGCGAAAGAAATTTCATGGAAACTCTGCCCGGTTATCAACGCGGCCCGCCGCATGGGATGCTCTGAAAAGGCGGCGGCTCTGCTGTTTGAGAAAGACCCGGTACAGCGGGATCGTCTTGCGGGGGAACTTTTAACCCTGAATGATGATCGCAAAGCGCTGGAAGAAGAAGTCTGGGCCATTGCCGAACCGCTAGCCCACAAAAGTCTTGCCCAGTACGATGAAAAGCTGGCGCTTGTTTTTGGCGAGGAGATCAACCGGGGCGTGACCGGCCTTATGGCGCAGCGCATTTCCCGGCGCTTCAATGTTCCCTCAATGGTAGTGTCGTTTAACGGCGAAATCTGTACCGGTTCCCTGCGTTCCGCGCGGGGGTACAATATTTGCGCCCTGCTGGAACAGTGCGGCGATCTTTTTATTGATTCAGGCGGCCATGCCTTTGCCGGGGGCTTTACCATGCAAAAGGCAAATTGGGATTCCCTTTTGGAACGGCTCAAGACCGCCGCGTATTCCATTGAATTTGACGAAGCCGCTGATAAAGAAATCATTTCGATTGACGCGGAGCTTCCGCTTGATTATCTTTCGCTGGATCTCTTCAAAGTGATTGATCGTTTTGAACCCTACGGAAAAGACAATGATCCCCTGATGTTTATGGCAAAAAAACTCGTTGTTAAAGAAATCAATTTTATCGGCAAGCCGGATTCCAAACATTTAAAAATGATGCTCGATTCCGGCAAGCACAAATGGCCTGCCCTGTACTGGGAGGCTGCCGGACGCGTGCTGAACAAGGAGTTCGGCCTTGAGGACCGGGTCGATGTGGTGTTCAGCCTCTCCCGCGACTATTACCGTGGAAATGAAACGCCCCAGATGATGATCACCGACCTTAAAAAAAGCGAATAACGGAGGTTTATCATGCCCATTGCAGCAGGAATACAAAATGCCCTCGGCTCCTCTTCCATGATCCGCAAGATGTTTGAGGAGGGGGGGCTTCTTAAAAAACAGCACGGCGCGGACAAGGTGTTTGATTTTTCACTGGGGAATCCCGATATTGATCCGCCCCCCGCTTTTCACGAAATTTTTGTAAAGCTGGCGCAGGAGGACAAAAAAGGTTCCCACGGCTATATGCCCAATGCCGGTTTTCCCAATGTGCGGGAAGCTCTGGCGCAAAAAGCCTCACGGGAACATCAGGTTGCGATTGACGGTTCGCATATTGTAATGGCAGTGGGCGCGGCGGGCGGGCTTAACACGGTATTCAAAACCATCTGCAATCCCGGCGATGAAGTGATTGTTACGCGGCCCTATTTTATGGAATACCGTTCCTATACGGCAAATCACGGGGCCAAACTTGTCGAAGTAGAAGCCCTCCCTGACTTTAACCTGAACATTGATGCCATTGCCGCGGCGCTTTCGCCGCAGACTGCGGCAGTGCTGATCAATTCGCCTAACAATCCCACGGGAAAAGTCTACCCGGCGGATACCATTGCCGCGCTTGGCGCATTGCTGCGGGAACACGGAGCAAAAACAGGCCGCCTGCCCTATCTTGTTTCCGATGAGCCGTACCGTGAAATTGCGTATAACGTTGAAGTGCCGCCCATACTCAGCGCCTATAGCGAGTCTATTGTGGTCAATTCGTATTCAAAGAGCCTTTCCCTGCCCGGCGAACGGATCGGTTATATTGCGGTAAGCCCCGGCATCAGCGATAAGGATGATGTAATGAACGGCCTCATTTACGCCACCCGCATTCTGGGCTATGTGAACGCCCCGGCGCTGATGCAGCGGATTGTGGCGGAACTGACCGCCGCGCGGGTTGATGTCGCGATTTATGCCCGCAGGCGGGATGCTTTTATGGCAATTCTTGATAGAGCGGGAATAAAATACGCCGCGCCGGAAGGGGCCTTTTATCTGTTCTGCCAGGTTCCTCAGCAACGGAAACCGGTTCCGGCAACGGACGCTGCCCCGCAGGCAGGCGATGACATCGCTTTTGTAAACCATCTCAAGCAGCATTTGATACTGGGCGTTCCCGGCTCAGGCTTTGGAAAACCCGGCTGGTTGCGCTTTGCCTACTGTATTGATGAAAAAATCATCCGCAACGCGGGCGATGCCTTTAAGCAGGCAATGGAAAGCTGGTAAGATTGTTTTCTGTTGTTCTCTCTAATACCCTATTTCCAATACCCTTTGTCCATGAGGAATTTTCTGCTTAATGCTAAACTCTCAAAGGGATCAACCAGAAAATCGCTGTCCTGTTCAATAACCGCATACGGTATGCCGTTTTTTTCGCCGCGGGGGATAATATCATCCCAATCAAGATTCCCCTCCCCTATTTCGGCAAACTGCCGCGTCTGTCCAATTACCCGGTAATCCTTTAAATGGAGAACCTTGATTCGTCCTTTCATTTTTTCAACGTATGCCGCTGGACTCGCTCCTCCGGCCTGTACCCAAAAAAGATCCAAAATAAAATACAGATCGGGACATTCTGCCATCATACGGTCAATGGCCCGTACCCCGCCAAATTTCTGAAACTCAATCTCATGGTTGTGATACCCGAAACTCAGTCCTTCATCCTGTACCTGTTTGCATATCTCGTTAGCTTTTCTGATAAAACCCGTATATCCATGATAACTATCGGGAAAAATACCCGGCTTCATGCCCAGGCCAATGTGGGAACATCCGAGCTTTTTATTTTCATCAATAAGTTTTTTAAGCTCAGCCGGTTCTGTCAGACGGCCCCATGAGTTATGCGTCACGCAAACTTCCATTTCCAGCTCTTTTATCCATCCCGCAAGAAGATCCACATCACATGGACCAAAGCTCGAAATCTGGATCAGGTTAAAACCCATTGCCTTGATACGCCGCAGGCTTGACTCAATATCATGAGGAACTTTGCAAAAATCCCGTATTGTGTATAGTTGAGCTCCGATTTTCATATAACACTCCTTTTATTTGAGGCTGTACGCCGTTTATTCAGTTCCGCAAGAAACATATCTTCATCAAACGGAATATCCACGGTTTTGTCCAGCCAGCTTGACAGGTGCATTGCGTTTGACAGCATAAGCCCGTTTATTCCTTCATGACCTTCGGCAACGAGCGGCTCTCCCCGCAGTATGCGTCCGGCAAATGCCCGCATTACACCGATGTGCTGGGGATTGCTGTTCTCTACCGCCAGCTTTTCGACCGTACACTCCGGCGCGGCAAAACCTTCCTGCGATGTTTTGCAGAATTCCCGCTGGCTGACATTCAGGCGGTGCAGAGTTAACTCGCTGCCGCCGTCGTTTACCAGTTTTCCTTTTTCAAGGCTGATCTCAAAACGGTTAGCCCCGGGATATTCCCCGGTGCTGGTGATAAAGGTTCCGGTAGCCCCGTTGGGAAATTCAAAGTACGCGCTGACATCATCCTCAACTTCGATATTATGCCATTTACCGTTGTGACAAAAGGCCCGTACCCGGCTGGGCATTCCGCAAATCCACTGGAACATATCAAGCTGATGAGGGCACTGGTTGAGCAGTACACCACCGCCTTCTCCATCCCATGTCCCGCGCCAACCGCCTGATATATAATAGGCTTCGGTACGAAACCAGTTGGTAATGATCCAGCTTGCCCTCATAATGGCCCCCAGACTGCCGCCTGTTACCAGTTCGTGCATTTTCCGGTAATGGCTGTTTGTCCGCTGGTTAAACATCATGGCAAAAACTTTTCCGCTTTTTGCCGCGGCATCATTCATTTCCCGTACCTGTTTGGTGTAGACTCCGGCAGGTTTTTCGCATAACACATGGAGGCCCGCGTTAAAGGCTTCAATGGCAAGCGGCGGGTGCTGGTAATGGGGAACGGCAATGAGTACCGCGTCAAGATTGCCGCTTTTTATAAGTTCGCTCCCATCGGCAAAAACGGGAAATTCCGCTCCCAACAATCCGGCGGCCCATGCCCGGCGCTGCGGCTCCCAATCGGCAACTGCGGCAAGTTCCATATCCTCAACCTGCCCGTCTGCGATGTTTTTTGCGTGTACGCTGCCCATGTTTCCGATACCGATAATTCCAAGCCGAACTTTTGCCATCTCCCCTCCTTTCCTGTCTCTTTATTTTGTCTCAGTCATAATTTTTACCGCTTCCGCAACGGAAAGCCCCTCACGATTATGCCGGGCGGCAAGGTCCCGTAAAATGAAGGTGTCTTGCAGGGGATTATCGCCGGGGATAATGAGCCAGCGCAGTCCTTTTTTCTCGGCAAGAACAAACTGCTTTACCATGTGCTTATTATCGGAGGAATCGGCTGGTTCCAGAAACACCTCGCAGGGAACGCCTGCCTGCCGGAATTGCCCTGCCAGCGCCTGATACAGCCCTGAGTCTTCCTGCCTGACGCAGGCAATCGCAGCGGCGGCTGAATTGATGGCGGGCAGCTTATCCAGACTTTCCAGAGCGGCGATCATACGGTCAAGGCCAATGGAAGACCCGACTCCGCTAATCCGGTTTTTTGAATACAGGCCGGCGAGATTATCATAGCGCCCGCCGGAACAAATAGAGCCAATATCGGGAATATCCTTCAAAAAAGTTTCAAATACCACGCCGGTATAATAATCAAGCCCCCGCGTAATGGAAGGGTCAAGCACAAAAGAATCGCCTGAAGCGTCACCGCTGCCTGTAACATCGCCCATGAAGCGCCGCAGCAGACCCAGCCGTTCCGATTCAGGGGAAGGGCCGCCGGATAACTCTGTTATGCGATCAAGGGTCTGTTCAAAACTGCCGCTTGCCCCGATAAAATCAAGTATTTTTTGCGCGCCGGAATCTCCGGCAAATTCCGCAAGGCTTGCGCGGGTTTCATCAGCGCCCACTTTGGCGAGTTTATCCACTGTACGGAGCACTTCAACCGAATGTTCCAAAAGCCCGATATGTGACAGAAAGCGGTTGAACAAGCCCCGGTGATTGACGCGGATGCTTACATCAGTTCCCAAACTCAGCAGGGTGGACCGGATCATCAACAGAATTTCAAAATCAGCCGCAGGGCTGTCGCTGCCGATAATGTCAAAATCGCACTGGGTAAATTCCCGGTAACGCCCCCGCTGGGTGTTCTCGCCCCGCCACACCTTGCCGATATGGTAGCGCTTGAAGGGGAAGTTCAGTTCCGCCTGATGCAGGGCGACAACGCGGGCAAAAGGAACGGTTAAATCAAAGCGGAGGGCCACATCCCGGCCGCCATTGTCAGTAAAGAGGTAAATCTGTTTTTCCGTTTCACCGCCGCCCTTGCCCAGCAGAATTTCCGCGTATTCAAGGGCAGGGGTATCAACCGGTACAAAGCCAAAAGAACGGAACGATGTCTCGATTTTTTCGGTCAGATTGCGGCGCACAATTTCCGTCTGCGGAAGAAAATCCCTGAAACCTTTTAATATTTTTGGCTCAATAAGCGCTGGCATTATATTACTATATTTTAATTATGATCCGGGCGCAATACCTCAGCAGTAATGTATGCCTAAAAAATTCTTTAAGGGTGCTGGTATAGCCCATTCGGGCGCGGTTATTGGTTCCCCCCGGTAGTGGCAATAATCAGCGAGCTTAATATGGCCAGGACAGCGCTCATGATTCCGGTTAAAAAATACAGCGCCATAAACAAAAAATTGCGGACACGGGGGCTTTCAACTACCTGCCGGACACAGATACCCAGGGCGCAGAGGGAAAAAACACAGAGGGAAACCGATGAATAATTCAGCAGCCGGAGGAGCCAAAACATCAGATTGTCAGGGAAACCGGGGTCGGGAATATTGCCAATCACATACAGCAGAAAAAACAGCCCGCAGAGGACAAGGCTCACGATTAGCCCGCCTTTTGTAAAGCCCTGAAAATTCCATGTTTTGACAGCGTTGCCCAATTTAATCATATACAGTATTATATACTAACCTTATGAAAAAGTTCTTGGCCACCCTTTTCATCCTTATCATTCTGGCTGGAGTTGCCTTTTTTTTCGGCTGGGCTCAACTGAAAGTTCCCCCCGGCGCTTATGGGGTGATACATTCAAAAACCCACGGCATTGATCCCCGTCCGGTACAGTCCGGGGAATTCCGCTGGCTCTGGTACAAGCTGATCCCCACCAATGTTGAAATCAGCGTATTCCGCCTTGATCCGGTGAATCATTCGATCAGCGCGGGAAATACCCTTCCCTCAGGACATATCTATGCGGCATTTGCCAGGACGATTGCCGGAACGCCTGTTGATTTTTCATGGGAAATCAACGCGTCCCTGTCTTTTTCAATCAGCCCGGATGCCCTTGTGTCACTGGTTACCGAGCATAATATCGGCAGCCAGGAAGCATTAACCGTGTATGAACAGTCTCTGGCGGAACAAATCGAAATTTTCACCCTGCGCCGCTTTAATTCCGTGGAAGCGCCGGTTCAACTGCTGGAAGAATTGCTTGCAAACGGTTCCAGCGCTGGGTTTGAACAGGAAATCCAGAAACAATTTCCCATGATAACCAATGTTTCCTGTCTGGTAAGAACCGCCCGCTTCCCCGATTTTGCCCTGTATGCCCAAATTCGGGATATGTTCATTACCCGGCAGCGGGAATTGGCAAGCGCGTCCTCCGGCCAAAAGGCTATCGAGAGTTA
>JAIRUN010000005.1 GCA_031254365.1 Treponema sp.
GCAGGGGAATGATTGCAAGGCCGGACAGGATCATGAGCTTTAAAGTGTAGAGCAGGGCGGAACCAAGGGCGCGGCCAACGGCAATATTGGGATTCTTTTTAAGAAAGGCAAGGAGCAGCACAGTGTTAACCGCGCTGGCAATGCTCAGGGCAAGGGCAATACCCGCGCCGCGCAAGGGCCGCACCAGCAGTATCGCAAGGCTCATGTTTACCGCAAAGGAAAATAACCCCGCAAGCGTGGGCGATTTGGAATCGCTTTGCGCGTAAAAGGCCGGGGCCAGAATCCGGTTCAGGGCAATGAAGAAAAGGCCGGGCATATGAAAGATAAAAGCCGAAAGGGTCAGGGCCACCGATGTCTCATCAAAACTGCGGGTCTGAAAAAGCAGACGGATTAAAATTTCACCCTGAGCAAGCGAAAAAAAAGTAATCGGAATGGTAATAAGGGCGATGATGTCGATTGCGGAGATCAGCCGCTCATTGTAAATATCCCAGCGGGAAGACTTCGCGTATTCCGCCAAACTTGGCAGCAGCACTGTCCCGATTGAGACGGCAAACACGCCGAGGATCAGTTCCTGCAAACGCAACGAATACTGGAGGCTCGAAACAACCCCCTCACCGGCATTGCCCGCAAGCGCGGTAGACACCAGATCATTAAGCTGGTAAGCGGCCATCCCGATAATTGTCGGCCCGATAAGCCGCAGCACTTTGCGCGTTCCGGGATTCGTAAAGGCCCGCTTGAGACCGGTAAACAAGAAACGCTGCCCGTTTTTCAGGACAAAGGGAAACTGTATGGCCGCTTCCAGAAAGCCGCCGATGAGTATGCCAAAAGCCATTGCCCGCGCTGGGTTTTGGGTAAAGGGACTGAGGCCGTAAGCGCACAGAATCGTAACGATGTTCAGCAGAATCGGCGCAAACCCCGAAGGTGTAAAAATGTGCAGGCTGTTGAGGATTCCCTGAAACAGTGCGGCAAGGGAAATAAAAGCCAGAAAGGGGAACATGATTCTGGTTAAGAGAACGGTTTCATCAAATTCTTCCAGACCAAAAAAACGGATGATGAGCGGCGCGGCAAGTACACCTGCCATTACCGCCAGCGTTACAAAAAATGTCAGAAAGGTAAAAATGCAGGACAGGAATTCCCGGTTTTTTTCCCGGTCATTTTCCAGCAGGTATTCTTTGAACGTGGGAATAAAGGCCACCGCGATTGAGCCTTCGGCAAACAGACGGCGGAACAGATTCGGCAGCATAAAGGCCACGGAAAAAGCGTCTGACAGCGCGCTCGTTCCCAAAAAACGCGCCTTAGTCATTTCCCGCACAAGACCCAAAATCCGGGAAATCAGGGTGAGCAGGGACAGAACCGATCCCTGCCGGAGCATGGAAAGCCCCCGTTTCTTCTCCCTGTCTGCTGTTGATTCCATGTATCACCTTATCATGTTTGAGGCTCTTGCAAAACTATATATTTAATGAAGAAAGGTATGCCTGAATAATTTCTACAGTCTCACTTAAGGCCTACGATAATCCTGAGAATTTTTTCTTTGAATTGCTTCTGAATAATCGGCTTTGCGATAAAGTCATTGGCCCCGTATTTTAAGGCATCAATTACACTAATCTTGTCGGTTTCACTCGTGACCATAACAATGGGCAGCTCTTTAAATTTTTCTATTTTCCGAATTTCCTTTAATAGGTCCAGCCCCGTCATTGACGTAGCCAGATTCCAGTCAACAAGTACAAAATCAACATGGTGTTTTTTTACCATATCGTATGCTATCTCGGCACTTTCAGCCTCAAAAAAATGAAGATAATGGCCAAGATTAAGTTCACCTAAATAATTTTTGATAAGATTCCGAGCGGGCCGAGAATCTTCGGCCAGCAAAAATGTCATACAGCCAGTCCTCCTTGATTTGACCTATTGTAAAGGAATTTAAGGTTCCTGTCAAACCCGGTAACACCGGCAGCGCCAGGTGCGATTTTTTACATTGACAGATCTAACCAAATATAGTACCTTATAAAGACAGGGAGTTTTATGATAAATTTGGTGGAAGATATTCGGTCAATTTCATATGTAAAATCTCATACCGCCGAGATAATGAGGCAGGTTGGAGAAAAGAATAATCCTATGGTTATAACCCAAAATGGTGAAGCAAAGGCTGTTTTAATGGATGTAAAACAGTATCAGAATATTATTGATACAATAAATCTGCTGAAAATTCTGTCTATAGGAGAAAATGACCTCCAAAACAACAGAGTTTATACACATGAAGAAATGCAGAAAAGAATAAAGTCAATATTGGACTAAAAATGAAATATGAAATAATCTGGTCAAAAGATGCCGGAGATGAGCTGGCTGAGATTATCTCGTATATAAAATATAATACCGGTAAAATTACCGCGGAAAAAATTTACTTAAAAATAATGAATGAAATAAAACGAGCATCAGAGAATGCAGCAGGGAGAAGAATAGCTCCATTGTTAAAAAAAATTGGAATAAACTATATTCATCAACTTAACATAAATCCCTGGATAATTTATTACAAAACGGAAAAAAATAAAATGGAAATAATTTCAATAATTGATGGAAGAAGAAATTTAGAGGAAATATTGTATAAAAAAATACTGGACAGAAAAATGACTTAAAATACATCACATTTTTTGATAATATGGATCAGGAGGAAATTATGCAGCGTATCGGAATTGCGGGAATTGGAAAAATCAGCGGTATATATCTTAACAATTTGACAGGTATATTTGGCAAGCGGGTAAAACTCGCGGCGGTAGCGGATCTGCTGCCTGAACGGGCGCAGAAAGCCGCATCTGATTATCAGGTATCATGGTTTAAGTCCGCTGCCGAGATGGTTCAAAATCCCGGTATTGATATAATTCTCAATCTGACTCAGCCGCAGTTTCATTTTGAAGTTGCTATGGCGGCGCTGCAGGCGGGCAAACATGTCTATAACGAAAAACCGCTCTGTGTTAAGCGCGAAGAAGCGGCGCAACTGATCAAGACCGCTGCTGAAAAAAAAGTGCGGGTGGGCGGCTCTCCTGATACATTCCTCGGTGCGGGTATACAGACCTGCCGCAAAATCATTGACGATGGTTTGATAGGCCGCCCGGTAGCGGCAACGGCTTTTATGATGAGCCGCGGCCCTGAGCATTGGCATCCTTCGCCGGAATTTTTTTATAAAACAGGCGGCGGTCCCATGTTTGATATGGGCCCCTATTACATTACCGCTCTTGTGAATCTTTTGGGGCCGGTTGCCAGAGTTTCAGGTTCCGCGCACATCGGGCTTAAGACACGAACCATTACGAGCGAGCCGCTTAACGGTACGATTGTTGACGTTGAAGTTCCAACACATATTTCAGGGACGCTTGATTTTGCTTCGGGCGCAGTAGGGACGATCATCACCAGTTTTGAAGTGTATTCCCACACCCTGCCCTGTATTGAAATTTACGGAACTGATGGAACCCTGCGCGTTCCTGATCCCAATACCTTTGGCGGCCCGGTGTATGTCAGACGCTTGCGTGAGGAGAATTGGACGGAGATTCCCCTGGAAAAAAGTTACAGCGAAAATTCGCGGGGTCTTGGCATTACCGACATGGCCGAAGCAATCGAGGAGAACCGTCCGCACCGCGCTTCGGCGGAATTGACCTTCCATGTGCTGGAGGTAATGCACGGCATTCACGATGCTTCGGCATCGGAGAAATACTATAAGGTCAACAGCAAGTGTGACCGGCCCGAAGCGCTGGCTTAACGTTAGTTGTCATATACTTTTTCATGAAGCGGCTTGATATTCATAATCCATTTAACGCGCCGGTCTACCATGAGGAAACCGCCGGAAGCACAATGGATATTTCCCGCGATCTTGCGGCGCATGGCGAGCCGCACGGCACGGTGATCACCGTTGATTTTCAGGAAGCGGGCAGGGGCCGGATTCGGGAGCGGTCATGGAACATGGAACGGGGAACAAATCTTCCCTTTACCATACTGCTGCGTTATCCCTGTATAGAGGACATTCCCGCAGCCCTGACCCTGCGTACCGGACTTGCCATTGCCATTGCCATAGAAGAATGTATTCCCGCACTTTCAGGCCGGGTTCTGGTTAAATGGCCCAATGATATTATGATTACGGCGCATAAAGCCGCCGGTATTCTCACCGAGGCTGATGGCGGCATTGTGCATATTGGCGCTGGGATCAATGTGGCGCAGACTGATTTTCCCGCTGCGCTGAAAGACAAGGCGACCAGCCTCAGCCGCGCATCGGGCGGCGGAATTACCGGTGAAATGCGTTTTGCTTTACTGGAAACAATTCTTGCCCGGCTTCATGATGAACTGGAAACCAATGCGCCGGATTCATGGAGACCCCGGCTTGAAGCGCGGCTGTATAAAAAGGGCGAACAGGTTTGTTTTGCCGAAGGCGCTGCCAATTCGGGAAAAGTGATCGAAGGCCGTCTGGCAGGTATCAGCCCGGACGGTGGGTTACTCATAACGCCGGAAGGCGAAACTCATGCGCGGTCTTTTATCACCGGGGAATTACTGTTCGCTTATGACGGGAGCAAAGCCCAAATATCTTTAAAAAATTAACACCTTAGCCGATTTCTTTTAATATCAGCTTCCGTTCCGCAGGCGCAGCAGGTGAATATTCCACAGCTTCAGCCAGCCGGGGCAGGGCTGCTTCAAGGGAAGCCTGATCCTTGCCCCATACCGTCATAATAGGATCGCCTTTTTTCACTGCCGCGCCGCGTTTGCGGTGAAACTCTATTCCGGCGGTGGGGCTTACCGGGTCTTCGGTGCGGTTCCTTCCCACTCCCAGTACGACCCCGGCATGACCGGTTTTCCATGCGTCTATACGCGCAATGTAGCCGTCTGCTGCCGCGGCGATTTCCGCGCGGTGCGGCGAGCGGTAATTGCCCCGCATGGAAAGAAATTGTTCAACATCGCCGCCCTGACTGGCAATATTCGTCATAAACAATTCTCTGGGTTTTCCGCTTGCCAGCGCCTGTTCACACAAGGCCCGGCCTTCAGCGGCGTTGGCCGCCTTGCCGCCAAGCACTGCCATACGTGCCGCAAGTTCAAGGGTAACTTCCATTAAATCAGCGGAAAGCGACGCATGGGACGTTGCGGCTTCAGGCGCAAGGCAATCATAACATTCTTCCACTTCAAGAAAATTGCCGGTCATTTTTCCCAGCGGCTCATCCATGTCGGTTAACAGGGCGGCAATCGGTTTACCCATTGCCCGCCATGTATCCACGAGCGAGCGGGCGAGTTTCTCAGCGTCTGCGGGATTCTTCATAAACGCGCCGCTGCCGTATTTCACATCGAGTACCAGCGCCTGTGCGCCCTCGGCGGCTTTTTTGGAAAGGATACTGGCGGTGATCAGGGGAATGGATTCCACCGTGCCGCTGACATCCCGCAATGCGTAGAGCAGCCGGTCAGCGGGAACAATATCCGCAGTCTGCCCGGTCATGGCAAAACCGTCTGTAATAAGGATATGCTTAAACTCGGCAGCGGAAAGGGAAGTGCGGTAGCCGGGAATGGAGTCGAGTTTGTCCAGGGTTCCGCCGGTGTGACCCAGCGCGCGGCCCGACATCATTGGGTCTTTAATACCCAGGCTCGCCGCAATCGGCGCAAGGATCAAACTGGTCTTGTCCCCAACGCCGCCGGTGGAATGTTTATCAACCAGCGGCCCTGTTACGCCGGACAAATCCATTACCGCGCCCGAATGGAGCATTACTTCGGTAAGGCTGGCTGTCTCCGCCGCGCTCATACCCTGAAAAAAAACCGCCATTGCCCAGGCGGAAATCTGATAATCGGGAATTTCACCCGCCACATAACCGCTGATCAGAAAGCGCAATTCCTCGCGGGAAAGTTCCTTCCCGTCCCGCTTGCGCATGATAATATCTACTGCCCGCATGATAAACAGTATAGCGTTATATGGGAAAAATTACCACGCGGCTTCTTGTTGCGCTGCTTCTTGCTGCGCCAGTAAAAACAATACATCCGAAAGACGGTTGAGCCATGCGAGTATACTGCGGTATTCATCAGGGGGAATTATGTTCAGGGAGCCCAGACTGACCAGCCGCCGTTCAGCGCGGCGGCACACGGTGCGGGCGATGTGGAGTTTTGCCGAAAGGGGATTTGCTCCGGGAACAGCGAATGTGGCAGGGGGCGGTGGCGTTTCCGCGGATTGAGTTTCTTCCAGTTCCGCAATCAGCGCGTTGAGCCATTTCTCGCCGGGAATCTGCGCCTTGCTGCCGGCCAGTACGCCTGAAAGCGTAAACAACTCGTTTTGAATTGCGGTGATAATTTGCGCGGTTGATTCGTGCGCCGCTGTTTTCGCGTCACCCAAAAAGGCGTTCAGCTCGTCAATGGTTCCCAGACATTCAATCAGGGGATGATCTTTGGGAAGCCGCTTTCCGCCGATAAGACCGGTGCTTCCGTCATCGCCGGTTTTGGTGCAAATACTCATACCCTTTTGCATAGAGTAAGTATATAAGTTATAGTGAGCCATGCGCAACAAACTGACCGATGAGCTTGCCGTATGCGGCCTGAACGCCGCGCTTGCTTTGGGGGAATATCATCCTGAAACAATCAACCGCCTCTTTTTACGGGAGGACCAGTTCAAGTCGTTTACCGGCATCTGTAAAAAACTCGCGGAACGCAAGCGGCCCTACAAAATCTGTGAAGATGAGGAACTTGAGCGGATATGCAAGAGTGTTCATCATCAGGGGGTAGTGGTCATGATCGAAGAACCGGTGATTGCCCCTTTGGATAGGGAAGAACTGGAGCTTTGGGCGCGGGAAGGGAAAACCGGCGTGCTGCTTCATTCAGTGGGCAATGATCATAATCTGGGGGCCATAGCCAGAGCGGCGGCTTTTTTCGATGTGCATTTTATCATCCTGAATGAAAAGGACACTGAAGCGCGGCTCAGCACCAGCGCGTACCGGATTGCCGAAGGGGGAATGGAACACGTTAATGTGCGGAAGGTGGGTAATACCGCCGCTTTCCTGAAAGACGCTTCCAAAAAAATTATTACCATTGGTACTGACACCCGCGCGCGGCGGCGTATCAATGACATTAACAGCATATTACAGGATTCAAAACTCCGTCCGGCAAA
>JAIRUN010000072.1 GCA_031254365.1 Treponema sp.
ATATTCCTCTTTCTTCTGCAGTTCATTGCAAAGCTCGGCGGCGTTTTCTCTGCCTTCCCTCAGATTTTGCAATGCTTCGCAAAAACGGGAATACATCGATGAGACAATTCCCGCCATATAGCGGATTTCTTTTTCGGCGCGAAGAATATTGAGTTCAGGCGAGCCTGTAATGGGACCGGAAACATACTCAAATTTGTAATGATCCGGTTCTTTATCAGTTTCTTTTCCTTTCACAAGAAAAGTGACAAGCCTCGCGAACTGATGAACAAACGGAAGGAAAAGAGCAGTATTCACTATATTGTAAATGGTATGAAGCATCGCGATATGCGTAGTTACCGCAATATCGTGTACCGCCCCCGTTACAGTCCCCGGCGTTACAAAGTCAACCAGAGCAAGAAGAGGACGCAAAAGCGGCAGAGCCCAGCAGTTTCCTATTACATTGAAAAGTATGTGAACAAGCGCCGACCTTTTCGCGGCAGTCCTGGCTCCTATCGACGCTAAAACGACATCGGTGCAAGTGCCGAGATTCGCGCCAAGGACAAAACCCGCCGCCATTTCATAGCCAACCATTCCGTTATACGCCATTGTCATGATAATGGCGACCGCGGCGGTTGACGAATTGATGATTATGGTTCCGACAAGACCGGCGGCATAACCGGCAATTATCGACCAAACGCCCCAATTCGCCCAGGACGCGATCACATTGTAATCAAGGTCGTTTCTGACAGGATCAAGCCCCTGAGTAAGAAATTCAAGACCGAGAAACAAAAAGCCAAACCCAAGCGTTAACTCGCCTATACTTTTATATTTCCAGTCTATGGAACGCAAGATAAAGCCGATACCAATCGCCGGCAAAGCCCAGCTTGAAATATCAAAACTGAATCCGAAAATCGAGACAATCCAAGCCGTAAGTGTTGTGCCGACATTAATGCCCATGATTACCCCGATTGACTGGGTAAGGGTTAAAAGTCCGGCATTTACAAAAGAAACAATAATAACGCTGGCGGCGGAAGAGGACTGAATAATGGCAGTGAGCACAAATCCGGTCAGTAAACCTACAAAACGGTTTCCGGTCATGAAGCTCAGCGCCCTTTTTATGCGGTCCCCGGCGCTCTGCTGCATCCCGTCACTCATCAGCTTCATGCCAAAGAGGAACATACAGAGGCCCCCGGTCATACGGAGCAGCATTGATACAATAGCCATTATGCTATGGTATAGACGGGTTGGCTAAATTGCAAGCAGCAGCGGTGAAAGATTTGCCTTGCACAAAAGCGGCGCGCAAAAAAACACAATAAAGCGCAAGAAACAGCCGGTTCCTCAGTGAAAATCTCCCCAGCGGCTGCCTGTCTCAACACTGACCCGCAGCGGAATGCACAGGTTTACCGCCTGCTCCATTTCCGTTTTTACAAGGGCGCTGGCTGCCACGGCTTCTTTCGCGGGACATTCCAGAATCAGTTCATCATGAACTTGCAGGAGCAGACGGGCAGGGCTTCGCTCAGCGGCAAGCCGCTTGTCCAGATTAAGCATGGCGGTTTTAACAATATCAGCCGCCGAACCCTGAATGGGAGTGTTAACCGCAATGCGCTCGGCAGCGGCTTTCTCGGTTTTATTCGATGAATTGATGGCGGGGATATACCGGCGGCGGCCAAGTATCGTGGAAGCGTAACCGCATACTTCGGTTTTCCTGATTAACTCTTCGATAAAACTCCGCACGCCCGAATATGTTTTAAAATAAGCGTCAATAAAACTGGCAGCGTCGCTGCGGCTGATTCCCAATTCATTGGCAAGGCGGAAGGCGCTCATGCCGTACATCACTCCAAAGTTAATGGTCTTGGCGATGCGTCGCTGTTCGCCTTTTACTTCACTTTCATCAATACCGAAGATCAATGCGGCGGTACGGGCGTGAACATCCCTGCCTTCCCGGAAAGCGGAAATCAGGTTTTCATCTTCTGAAAGGTGGGCCAGTACCACAAGTTCAATCTGGCTGTAGTCCGCTGAAATGAGCAGAGAGCCCGGCCCGGCGATAAAGGCTTCCCGGATACGGCGGCCCTCCTCCGCCCGGATTGGAATATTTTGCAGATTGGGCTCGCGGCTGGAAAGGCGGCCTGTGGCGGTTCCGGTCTGGACAAAATTGGTGTGTAGCCGCTCTTCGCTGTCCGCCATATCCGCCAGAGTATCAACATAGGTGGATTTCAGTTTTGCCAAAGTCCGGTGACGGAGAATCAGGGCGGGAACCGGATCCTCGCGGGCAAGTTCTTCCAGAGCCGCCGCGTCAGTGGAATAGCCGGTCTTGGTTTTTTTCCCCGGTTTGAGTTTGCGCTCGGTAAACAGCACTTCTTGTAATTGTTTGGTCGAGGCAAGGTTGAATTCATGGCCCACCATTTTCCATGTTTCAGTTTGAATCCGGGTAAGGTCTGTTTCAAGTTCCGCGCCATAGCCGGTGAGAACAGCCGGTTCAATCTTGATACCAACGCCTTCCATTTCGGCAAGAATCGGCAGCAGGGGCATTTCAAGATTCTCAAACAGCCCCATTGCCCCGCTGTTCGCAAGCTGCGGTTCAAAGTGGCGCATCAAGCGCAGGCAGAGATCAGAGTCTTCTCCCGAATAACGGGCCGCCGTTTCCAGCGGAACCGCGTCAAAGGTACGGCCCTTTGGCACAATGTCACTATAGGAGATGGCCGTATAATCAAAGATGTAGGCGGCAAGCGAATCCAGCGAATAGTTGTTCCGTTCGGGATCGGCAAGCCAGGCCGCTGTCATTGTGTCCCAGATTTTGCATCTCCAGCGTTCAATGCCCCAGCCGCGGCTTACCTTGTAATCGAATTTTGCGTTATGCGCAACAATGGTCATGTCGGGATCGGCAAGAAGCGGCGCAAGCAGGGCGCGGACTTTTTCAGGATCAAGATGAGCTGAAACTTCGGCTCCGGTTGTTTCGCCGTCATCCGCATTACCAACGCCGTGAGGCGCAATCGTTGCGCTATGAGGCGCAACCGGCGCATAGTATGCCTCTTTTGGCTTTAGCGCCAGAGAAATGCCAATGGGCCGGGAATTCCATGCGTCAAGGGAATCGGTTTCAAAATCAAAGGCCAAAAGTTTCTGCTTGCGCGCAGTACCGAGAAGCGATTCCAGTTCCGCCTGATCAAGAATGATTTTGTAAACGCCGTCTCCCAGCAGGGACTTGTCCGCGGCGTAGGTGGGAGTCTGCGTCCAGCCATGCTGCGTTTGCGTAACTGGTGCGCATGACGCATCCGGTACATCCGGCTTGTCCGATGAATGTGCTCCGGCTACGCCGACATCGGCATCAAGCTGTTTGGCGCTTTGGCGTATGCCTTCACGGAACAGCACACGCGCTCCTGCCGGACGGTTGAGATTTTCTATGGAATAATCGTCAATGTTTTCAAACGGCAGGGGAACTGAAGTTTCCAGCCGGATCAGGGATTGTGAAAAATAGGCGCTGTCTTTTCCTTCGGCAAGTTTTCTGCCCCGTGCCCCTTCAATAGCGGCGATGTTTTTGTAAACCCCGTCAAGCGATCCGTAACGGACGATCAGCTCCACGGCGGTCTTTTCGCCAATGCCTTTTACGCCGGGAACATTATCAGAACTATCGCCTGCAAGGGAAAGCAAATCCAGCACTTTTTCAGGCCCGATTCCCCACTCTGTCTTGACCTGCGCCGGTCCCATCAGTTCCCATGCAATGCCGGTAGAACCCGCAGATGATCCGCCGGTTTCGCCTTTTGTGTTTTTCATCGGGCGCAGTTCAAAGGTTCCTTCTCCCACCAGTTGCAGTAAATCTTTGTCAGAAGAAAGAATATAGCACTGCCGCTTGAGCGCCCGGCACTTTTCCGCCAGCGTTGCGATAATGTCGTCAGCTTCAAAACCGTCCGCCCGCAAACAGGGAATCCCCAGAGCAGAAAGAAATTCTTCCACCAGCGGAACTTGTGCGTGCAGATCATCGGGCGCTTTTTGTCTATTGGCCTTGTATTCGGGATACTGCTTGTGCCGGAAAGTGGGAACTCTGGAATCAAAAATCACAGCCATGCGCAGCGGCTTCTCCCGCTCATCCCGAAGCGTCCCGTCCGCTGCCGCGAGCGGCGCTCCCTCGTTCAGCAGGTTGATCACCGTGCGGGCAAAACCAAACAAAGC
>JAIRUN010000100.1 GCA_031254365.1 Treponema sp.
GCCGCCAACGGAGTCGAGATCGAGAAAACCGATGAAATGGGTGATCGCGATCTTGCCTATGAGATCAAAAAGAGAAAACGGGGAAAATACGTCCTGTTGACCATCAAGGCAGACCCGGCGAAAATCGCCAACCTTGACCGGATTTTCAAACTTAACGCCAATCTCCTCAAGTATCTCTTCGTCAGAATCGAGGAATAGGAGCGCGTCATGGCTGATTTAAACCATGTGGTGCTGATCGGACGGCTGACAAGGGATGCCGAGCTGAAATACACGGCCAATGGTCAGGCGGTCTGCAAATTTTCCATTGCGGTAAACCGCCGCCGGAAAAACGGCGATCAATGGGAAGACGAGGCGAATTTTTTCGACATCGTGGTATGGGGCAGGCAGGGTGAATCCCTTAACCAATACCTCGTAAAAGGAAAAATGGTCGGCGTTGACGGCGAGCTTCGGCAGGATCGCTGGCAGCAGGATGGCCAGAACCGTTCCAAAGTGGAAATTGTCGCCAATTATTTGCAGCTACTCGGCGGGGGTTCTGGAGGGTCAGGCGGCAGCTTTGGCGCTTCCAATGGCGGGTCCGCGGGACCGCAGGATCGGCAGAACGGGCAGGGCTCTGCCCCGCCGGATTCGGCACGGGCCGGTGATGACGGCTTTGCCGATGATATTCCGTTTTAACATTTAGCAAGGAGAGTACTATGTCTGATGAAAAATATATGGAAGGCGAGCGCATGATGCGGCAGGACCGCGGGGCAATGGATTCGCAGATAGATGGCCGGGATGGCGATGACCGCCGTGGCGGCGGCAAGGGCGGCGGCAAGGTTTTCTTCAAAAAGAAAATCTGCAAGTTCTGCAGCCAGAAACTGAAGATCGATTATAAAGACGCGGATACGCTGCGCCGCTTTATCACCGAGCGGGGAAAGATTCTTCCCCGGCGCATTACCGGAACCTGCGCAAAGCATCAGCGGGCGCTGGCTGCGGCGATCAAGCAGGCGAGAATTATCGCCCTGCTTCCCTTTGTAGCGGATTAAGCGCACGGCCATGTCTTCGGAAAATTCCGCCGGTCTCTGGGGGAGCAGCATGAAAGCCATGCTGATTCCTGGCCTTGTCTGCGCTGTTCTCAGCGTGGTCTTGATGCGGACCGGTTTTCTGGCATTCTTTTTTCTCGTTCCTCTGGGGTATGCCGCGGTAGTTTTTAATTCAATGTTTGCGTGGTTTGCCTGCGTGATAGCGATTGGCCTTAACGCCGTATTCTCGCTGGGAATGTCCCTGCTTTTCCGCGGCGGCATCAGCGGATCGGGGCTGGATATTTTCTATTTTTCCGTACTGGCCCTGGGTTTTACATGGATCATGGCAGGGGGGATCATCCCCAATATCCGTACCATGTACCGCTTCATTGCCGCAGCCGCAGCGGGAGCCTTGACTTTTTTTTCTGTTATTCTGCTTGCCAGCAGGGATCCGGTTTTATCCGGCGTTATACGATCCCAGGTTGAAATGATCTCCTCGGCGTATATTACATCGCAGGGCGCGGATGCGGCACGGCAATCGTTTCTGGAACGGCTGCTTACGCCGGAAAGAATCCTGGAAACGATCACCGCAATTACCATGCGGGGCGGCGCGCTGGTCTCGGCTTTTTTTCTGCTGTTTATCAGCCGTCAGACCGCGTATATAATAGCGCGGCTGTTCCGCCGGCGGCCCCTGAGTTCTACCGGAGAACTCAGCCGCTTTCATGTTCCGGCAAATACGATCTGGGTTTTGTCCGTGTGCCTGCTGGTTCTTCTGCTGTCGAGATTGCTCAAGGCTGAACTGGCGGAGATCGCCGCATGGAATGTATTGACTATCTGCGCTATACTGTTTCTGGCGCAGGGCAGCGGTATTGTGCTGCATACCCTTATTCAGCGGCCCATGCCGCCCCTGCTGCGGCTCTTGTGCAATGTGCTGATTATCGTGCTGATATTCAGTCCTGGAATTAATATGTTTGCTCTGGGGGGACTTGTCCTTCTGGGCATTGCTGAAAATTGGCTGCCCTTGCGGTTGCCAAAAAATAACGGACCGGCCTCTACTCCGGGGCTGTAAAACCGGCGAGTTTCGGTTTTTCTGTCCGTTAAAACAGCCATCTTTTTTGAAGGCTGAAAATTTTATGTAAGGAGCTTGGTATGAAGGTAATTTTGAACAAGGATCTGTCCACTCTTGGAGAGGAGGGGGATGTAAAAGACGTTGCGCGCGGATATGCCCGCAATTATCTTTTTCCGCGGGGAATAGCCCTTCCCTATACGCCAAAAACGGTCAAAATTTTTGAAGCGCGCAAGGAAGAAATTGAGGGACGCAAGGCCCAGAAACGGCAGGACGCGCTGGGAATCAAGGAAAAGCTGGAAAGTCTGGAACTTTCCCTCACCATGCCAGCCGGCGCAAACGGCAAATTGTACGGCTCGGTTACCAGCCAGACCATTGCGGACGAACTTGCCAAACAGGGTTTCCAGATCGAACGGAAACGTATCGATCTTGCGGGAACCGGTTTCAAGAGCGTTGGAAAATACAAGGCAACGATCAGACTGTACGAGAGTTCATCAGCTGAAATTCAGATCACCATTATCGGACAGGAGATCAAAACCGAAACGCCCCATGCCCCGACCCGGCCTGTACGCCGCCGCAGGGATGGATCGTCTGCCCCGACAACTGAATCCGTTCCAACCGCTGACGCTGCCCCAACTGCTGAAACTGCTCCGGCCGCTGAAGCCGCTTCGGACATCGAAGCGACTCCGGCAGCAACGGAAACTCCGGCCGCAACTGAAGCCGCAGGCTAATAATGGCTCAAGCCAGGGATAGAACACCTCCCCATGATGATGAAGTTGAACGCGCCACACTCGGCAGCCTGCTGCAGGATGCCGAGGCGGTGGATGCGGTTATCCAGCAGCATCTGAGGCCGGATGATTTTTATGCGCGGGCAAATCAGCGGATATTCGAGGCGGTCTTAAGCCTTGATGAAAGGGGACTTCGTCCTGACATTCAAACCGTTATTCAGGAACTCAAGCAGCTTGGTAAACTTGATGAAGCCGGAGGCGCTGCCTATGTGTCATCGCTGACAACGCTGATCCCCTCAAGCGCCAACATCGACTATTACGCGCAATCAGTGCAGAATTTTTCCCTGAGGCGGGCGCTGCTGCGCGTTGCTTCGGAAATCGGTGTCAAGGTATATGATGAATCAAAAGAGTCGCGGGAAGTTCTGGAAGAAGTACAGCAGCGCATTTTTGATCTCAGCGACAACCGCCAGGTATTTTCGTTCCGTAAAATCGGTGAAGTCCTGCAGGAAACCATAGACAAGATAGACAAAGTTTATAAATCAAAGAAGCCGATCACCGGTATTCCAACCAGTTTTGAGCGGCTGGATCAGATGACAGCCGGTTTTCAGAAATCGGAATTTGTTGTTATCGGGGCGCGGCCCTCGGTGGGAAAAACCGCCCTTGCCCTGAACATGGCCGCACACATTGCCTTCCATGAAAAAATTCCCACCGCTTTTTTCTCGCTGGAAATGTCCGACATTGCCCTGACCCAGCGGCTTATCTCCAGCGAGGCCGCAGTAGAAGGCAATAAACTCCGCAGCGGTTTTCTAAGCCCCGCTGATTTCAAAAAAATACTCGACATTGCCGGCAAAATGTACGAGGCTCCTTTTTACATTGTTGATATGCCCAATATGAGACTCCTTGATCTCCGTTCCCAGGCGCGTAAGCTCTGCGCCCAGCAGGCGGTCGAAATTATTTTTGTCGATTATCTGGGCCTTATCGGACACGAGAACGGTTCGCTGCCCCGCTACGAGCAGATTTCAGAAATTTCGCGCTCGCTGAAAAGCCTTGCCCGCGAGCTTGATATTCCCGTGGTGGTTCTCTGCCAGCTTAACCGGGATGCCCAATGGGAAATACCCACGCTGGCAAATCTGCGCGATTCCGGTTCAATAGAACAGGACGCTGATCTCGTGCTGTTTCTGCACAGGGAACAAAAAAAAGGCAAAAAAGATCAGGAAGATGAAGAAAAAACGCCCAGCGATGTAATCCTCACCGACCTTATTGTCGCCAAACAGCGTAACGGCCCGGTAGGAACGGTCAAACTTGAACTGCAATCCAAATTCGCGAAATTCTTCCCCATAACCAAGGATCATTAGGGAAGCGGATAATTCCGGTTCCACAGTTACTGTCTTTTCTGTTATAATTGATCCTGATGGCCGTGCCGGATATGCTGACAAAAATAAAGTCTCTCATCGGGATTGTCGCGGACTTTTTTTTCGCTCTGGCCGATAGAATTACGGAGAGGATTCCCGAAGAGAATCGGCGGCTTGTATTAATTTCCATTGGCGGCGGGTTTGCGGTTATAATGCTGGTAATCATCGGGACATCGCTGCTTATCAGAAGTAATTCATCTGAGGCCGGTTCTTCGGTTGAGAGTACCAACTTTCAGCGGGCGCTTATTCCGCCGGATGAACTATTTCTGCCGGATGAGCCTGATTTTGTTCCTGGCGTATTGCTGGAACGGGAACAACGCTCACAGTGGGCAGCGGAAGACGCAGCGCCCTGGTGGCAGGACCCGATGAGAAACGGCGAGGAACAGTGGCGGGCGCGAATCGAAATAACGATAGATGAAATGCTGGAGCGTGTTCCATGAAGCACGTTTTATGGGTAATAATTTTTCTTGCGCTTGTTTCCTGTGCCTCCAAGCCCGCAGTCCCGGAGGAAAGCGAACCACAGGCAGAGTCAGCACAAGGCATGAACGGGGCGGGTGAAAATCAGGACATATCCCTGCCGCAAGCGCCGCAAACAGTGCCGGAGGAAACGCCTGAGCTTGATGTTTTTTTGCAAGCGCCTGATGAAACGCTGATGGTGGAACTTGCCGAGCCTGGCATTGATTTGCCGGAAACAGATAGCGCGGTAAGCCCCCCTGAGGAACGTATCACTATCAGTATACTTCCTGAGCCTGAGTCCATACTCTTGTTGCCGGAATTCTTGCTGCCGGATACCTCGGCATTGGCTGGGGAATCCGTTCCGTTGCCTGAACCATCTGTTGAGTCAACGCCGTCTGTAGTAATTCCGCCGCCGGCTTTTCTGGGCCCTGCCGAAGAATATCTGCCTCGGCCGCCCATACCTCCGCGCTCGCCCATACTGCCGCCTGAATCCATACCGTCACGCCCGCCCATTTCACAAGCGCCTGAATCCGTACCGCCGTCTATGCCCTCGCCGCCGGTTATTGTCAATGAGCCGGTTCCGCAAAGGGTTAGTCCTGACGAGGAAATAATTTTTTCACGCACAGTCCGCGCCACAGTGGGGCAGTTGGTAGAAATTCCTTTCCGGGGAAACGGCTGGGTGTTTCTGGGGGAACAGGGCGCGCGCCGGGGCATTGTGTTTGATTCCCGCCGCTATGATCCCGAAGGACAGAGTTTTATTTTCAAAACCGAAGCTGCCGGAACCTATGCGCTGAAATTTTACAGACAGGATTTTGTTCAAAATTTTATCCTGAATGATTATGTCCAGGTAATAGTGGGTGAAGCCCCTGAGACAGCCGGAACCGGCTGGTTTAATCCGGCCATTGATCGTGGCCGGGTAATTGCCGAACCGCGCTGGCTGCGATCTTTTGAACAAGCCCAGCCGATATCTCCCCAACCGGTAAGTCCTCAGCCCGTATCACCGGAAACCGCGGTAAGCGATGAAGGTGTTGTTCCGGTGCGGCCTCCGGCATCCATTACTGTCCCTTCGGAATCAATACCCGCCCCGGCAGTCATCGCTGAGGAAACCGTAACTCCTTCCACCACGATCAATGCTCCTCCCTCAGCGCCTTCCGCCGGAATCAATACCCCTCCCGCCGCTCCTTCCGCCGGAGTACAACCAGCGCCGGAAGAAATTCTGAAAAAGGCCCGTGAGGAATTCGATGCGGGCAGAATCGCCCAGGCAATTTCGCAGATCGATCAGTACAGGGAGATTTATCCTTCGGGAAGCGATGAGGCATGGTGGCTCTACGGTCAGTTTTACGAGGCCAACAGCCCCAGCCGGGACATCCTGAAGGCTCTGGATTATTACCGCCGTTTGGTACGGGAATACCCCCAAAGCAGATACTACAATGATGCCCGCAGAAGAATAGCGTATCTTGAACGCTATTTCATCAATATTCAGTAAATTGATACTGGTATTTATTCAAAAAATCCGCTAAAATATCAATATATCAGCCCAAAGTTTGTTTGATTAGGAGAAATGTTATGGGGTCTGCAGTTCTTACTCCGGTTGTTAAAGTTGATGAAGAAAAATGCAGTAACTGTTACGTTTGTATTACGGCTTGTCCGGTAAAATTATGTATAGATGGTTCAGGGGACAAGCTGGAGATTAACCCTGATCTGTGTATCGGCTGCGGAAACTGTATTGCCGCCTGTACCCGCGGCGCGCGGCAGCTTATTGACGATTCTCCCCATTTCTTTGGAGACCTGAAACACGGGGAGAAAATGATTGCCGTAGTTGCCCCAGCCATTGCATCTGTATTTCCCGGAGAATACCTTAATGTAAACGGATTTCTGAAATCGCTGGGTATTGAAGCGGTATTTGACGTGAGCTTCGGCGCGGAATTGACGGTGGTTTCCTATCTTGATTATATCAACAAGAATAACCCCCGTCTGTTGATTGCCCAGCCATGTCCGGCAATTGTGAATTACATCGAAATATACCAGCCAAAATTATTGCCGTATCTTGCGCCTGCTGAAAGTCCCATGCTGCATACTATCAAAATGATCCGGGAGTTTTATCCTCAATACGAAGAACACAAGATAGCGGTGATTTCTCCCTGTATTGCCAAACGGCGGGAATTTGACGAAACCCAGTCAGGAGATTACAACGTTACCATGGTTTCATTAAAGAAACATCTTGAGTCGAATGATATTAATCTTGCCTCTTTTCCCGCTGTGGACTATGTAGGACCGGAAGCGGAAGTGGCGGCAGGCTTTTCCAGTCCCGGAGGTTTACTGGATACTGCCGAGTGTTTTATACCGGGTATCAGACAGCGTATCCGAAAAATTGAAGGGGTACATTCCATCTATCCTTACCTGGAAGAAATGGCCGAATTGCTGGATACCGACGCGGATTTATCAATGCTGGTAGATTGTCTCAACTGCGAGAAAGGCTGTAACGGCGGGCCGGGAACGGGGAACAGCGGTAAACCGCTGGCAGTGCTTGAAGACCCGATTCGTAAGCGTATAGCCAAACTGGAATCGCATCAACAGGATCAAAAAGGGGAAGGGGTATACAAAAAACAATACCAGGCAACTTTGAACAAATACTGGAAGAAAGGCCTGTATGACCGGGAATATCGCAATCTTGAGGATAATAATCAAACCAAGACCCCCAGTGAGGCGCAACTGACCGAAATTTACCACAGCATGAAAAAATTTACAGAAAAGGATTTCTTTAACTGCACCAGCTGCGGCTACGGAAGCTGCGAGACAATGGCGAGCGCGATTTTCAACAATCTCAACAAGCCGGAAAAATGCGCCCACTACAACATGGTCGCTCTTCAGGAGGAGCAGGCCCGTATACTGGAAGTCAATGAAATGCTCAAAGAACACATTGATCAAACACTTGGTCTTATTGGTGGAATCAACAGAACAGTGAGTGAAATGAGCGACCGCATTAATCTGCAATCAGTATCAGTAAATGAATCTTCGGTAGTTACCAAAAAGATGGTTGTCTCTCTCAACAATACTTCGGCTCTTTCCCGTGAAAAACACGAAGCCATATCGGAGCTGATTGACAATGCCAACAAGGGCCGGGAGTCCATGAGGGAAACCATTAAATCGGTGCAGGGTATCTCCGACCTGGTGGATGGCATAGCGCAGGCAATCAAGATAATCAGCGCCATTGCGGCCAATACCAATTTGCTGTCAATGAACGCCGCTATTGAAGCCGCTCATGCCGGAGAAGCAGGGCGTGGTTTCGCGGTGGTAGCTGACGAAATACGCCGTCTTTCGGAGACCACAAGGCAAAATTCGCGGAATATTTCCCAGACCCTGTCAAGCATCATTGATGGTATTGCCATTACATCAAAACGTTCCAGCGATACCGATAGTCTGATCACCGAGATGTCCAGGGAGATCAATGGCTTTGCCAAAACCATGCTCGAACTGCTCAATACTTTCAGTGAACTATCTGCGGAAAGCGCTGAGATTATCGATGCGCTGAATATGCTGAGCGGGCATAACGCCGCGGTAGAAAAAGGCTATGCCGAGGTATTAAGCATGACGGAACACCTTCGGGACGCGATGATCAATCTGGCCGCATTATCAGCGGACAAGGTCTCTGCATAAAATTGATCTTTCCGTAAAAAACGCCGCGGCTTTTTACATTTTTAGTTTCACAATTTTTCCCGGCGGATCAATTTTCCAAAACTGTATATCAAGCGGCTTTTCCGGCGAACAGTCAATAACGGCGAAAGTAGCGCCAGTACCGCTGCGGGGCCTTCCAACGCTGCCGGGATTGACAAGCAGGATGCCGTCTATCTTCTCAAGCAGCGGAACATGGAGGTGGCCAAAAAGCACCGCTTCCGCTTCTATTTCGTGCGCGGCGGCAATGAGCGTATTGTAATCTCTATACGGATTATGACGGTGTCCGTGGCACAGAAAGAAACGATGACCGCCGAAGTTAAAATCAACGGCTTCAGGAATGAATGACATATAATCGTTGTTTCCCCGGACCTGTTCCCATTCGGTAAAAAAGCCCGTTGCCGCCGCTGCGCGGGGCAGGTCCTGAATACCGTCACCCAGAAAAACAGCGGCATCAATCGACTGGGTGCGTGCCCATGTCAGAACCGTTTCCAGTGCGGGAATATTGCCGTGTGTATCAGAAATCGCCAAAAGCCGCAGTGTAATCATTTTGTATCTACTACTTACCGGCAGTAACGCTGCACAGAGGGCTGAAAGGCTTCCCTCGCCAAAACCCGTGAAAAATTTTCCGAAGCGGCGGGAAGATCGATACTTATACAGGAGACCTTTTCGTGATCCGCCTGTTCCAGCAGCCGGGACAGCAGGGCTTCACCCAGGCCGAGTCCCCGGTATTCGGGTTGTACTTCCAGCGCGCAAATGTGGAGCCGCCCAGGAGCGGTATACGCGGCGGAAATGTACGCGGCGAATTCTCCTTCCGCGCTTTCCACAACCACAGAGAGATCGCCGGGGAAAATCCATTTGCTCATTTCTGTTAATATTTCGGCGGTCATTTTGTACTTGCCGCCGGACTCTTTGCCGCCGGACTCTTCGCCATTGTATTCCTCAAGACAGACGCGGTGGAGTTTTTCCGCCGCTTCGCTGTCCGCCACGCTGCCTTCGCGGAACCGGAAATCTTCCAGCGCAAGGCCTTCAATATCCTCCGGCTCTTCGCCGATTAGTTCAAGACCCCATGATTCCCGCAGGGCATTGTACCAGCGGATTACTTCGCGTTTCATCTCGCGGTCTTTGAAACTGAACCAGCGCTTTTCAATTTCCGGGTATTGGGAAACCGTATCCTTGAACGCGCGGAAAACACCCCGGCCCCGGTCAAGCGCAACGGAAAGTTCCTCTCTTACCACGGGATTGTGAAGGCTTGCGGTAAATCGTTCCATCAGCCTGAAACCATTGGAAGGCTCCCATTCGGGAAGCGAAAGATAGCGGTCTTCTTCATCCGCATCAAATTCATCGCTCCCGGAATTGACAATCGTTCCTTCATGGGAATCAAGGAAGAATTCACCGTCCTGATCCTCCATGCAAAAAAGTATCTCATCAATTAGCGCTTCGGTCAGTTCAAACCGCATACTCCATTATAGGCAAAACAAACAAAAAAATATACTATTAAATCATGGAACTGATGAAACGAAACATTGATTGCGGTTCGCTTCGAAAAAGCGACACGGGCCGTATTGTTATTTTGAACGGCTGGGTAAACCGCAAGCGGGATCACGGGGGGATCTTTTTTATCAATTTACGGGATCGCTACGGCATTACCCAAGTTGTGGTTGACACAACTGTCGCGGGCGGCGCAGCGGAACTTGCGGCGCTCTGCGCAGAACTGCGCAACGAGTTTTGTATTGCCGTTGAGGGGGCAGTGCGGCCCCGGCCCGATGACATGATAAATCCTTCAATGAGTACCGGCGAGATAGAAGTGCTTGCCTCAAAGATACTCATTTTGAACCGGGCCGAAGTGCTGCCCTTCCAGATCGATGAAGAAAGCAAGGCCAACGAAGATCTGCGCCTGAAATACCGCTATCTTGATCTCCGTTCCGCCGCGATGCAGGACCGTATCCGGCTGCGCAGCGAAGTTACATTCGCGGTGCGTGAGTGGATGACAGCTAACAGTTTTTATGAGATCGAAACTCCGACATTTATCAAATCAACGCCGGAAGGGGCGCGGGATTATCTTGTCCCTTCGCGGCTGTATCCGGGAAAATTCTACGCCCTGCCGCAATCGCCCCAGCTTTACAAACAGATTCTGATGGTGGCCGGTTTTGACAAATATTTTCAGATTGCCCGCTGTTACCGCGATGAGGATGCCCGCGGCGACCGCCAGCCTGAATTCACCCAAATTGATATTGAAATGTCATTCGTGGGCAGGGACGATGTGCTGTCCATGACCGAAGGCTTGATGGGCCATGTGTTCAAAAAAACGCTGGGCATTGATCTGCCCGCACAGTTTCGCCGCCTGACTTACGAAGAAGCAATGGAACGCTACGGCTCGGACAAGCCTGATCTGCGTTTCGATATGGAGATGCGGGATTTTGCCCCGTATGTTGAGGCGGGTGGCTTTCAGGCGTTCAAGGAGGCCCTATCACAGGGCGGCGGTGTCAAGGCGCTGGTGGTGAAAGGCAAGGCTGTAAATCCCGCCGAGGCCCAAGAGGGTCGAGGTTCCCCTCCGGGTTATTCCCGCAAGCAGATTGAAGAACTGGAAGCGCAGGCGAAAATTTACCGGGCAAAGGGCATGGCATGGATGAAAGTTGCCGCCGGTAATGCCCTTGAAGGCGGGGTTTCAAAATTTTTTACAGATAACGCAGGGCAGATTATCAGCGGACTTGGTGCGGAGCCAGGCGATCTTATTCTTGTTGTGGCGGATGCCAAGCGGAGTATTGCCAATATTGCGCTGGGCGCGGTGCGTTCAAAACTCGGCAGGGATTTGGGTTTATGTGATGTTAAGCGTTTTGAGTTTGCATGGATAGTTGACTTTCCCATGTTTGAATTTAACGAGGAGGAGAATCGCTGGGAAGCGGCGCATCACATGTTCACCTGGCCGCAGGAAAAGTATCACGCCACGCTGGAAAGCGACCCCGGAGCGGTCAAAGGCGATTTATACGATCTTGTTCTCAACGGCTATGAACTCGCGTCCGGCTCAATTCGTATCCACGATTCCGAAATGCAAAAACGGATTTTCAAAATCGTTGGCTTCAATCCTGAAGAAGCGGAAAAGAGATTTGGCTTTTTGACAGAAGCGTTCAAATTCGGCGCGCCGCCCCACGGCGGCATTGCTCCGGGGCTTGACCGGCTGGTAATGCTCATGGCCGGGCAGACTTCAATAAAGGAAGTGATCGCTTTCCCGAAAAATTCATTTGCCGTCAGCCCCATGGATGACAGCCCCGGCGAAGTGGATAAAAAACAGCTTGAAGAATTGTGCATAGTTATTGGGAAAGTGATTCCGCAAATACAGTGAAAGAGTGCCTCGATCTATTGTGGACTTTCATCGTAATCGGCGCTACGACTTTCGGCGGCGGCTACGCGATGATTCCGGTTCTTGAACGTGAGCTGATCAAAAAACGTCGCTGGATAACAATGGATGAAGTGCTGGACTATTATACTATTGCCCAGATCACGCCGGGAATCATCGCTGTTAATACCGCCACCTTTGTCGGCTACAGGCGCAAGGGTATTTTAGGCGGCATACTCGCCACCATTGGACTGGTACTGCCCGGCGTGAGCCTTATGATCATTATTTCCCTGTTTATCAATCGTTTTGCCGAATATCCGGTAGTGCAGCACGCCTTTACCGGAATCCGCATCGCGGTCTGCTCCCTAATTCTTGACGCGGTACTGAAACTTTTCAAAAACATTTACAAAAATTATAAATCAATTATCATCTGCGTCATTGCCTTTGCGCTTTCGGCGGTGTTCAGCGCTTCGCCGGTATATATTATCGCGGGCGCGGGGATTGCGGGCTTTTTGCTTTTTTCGCCGAAACAGACGGCAGCCGGAACAAAGCCCGAAAGCGGCGAAGAGAACACTGATCCTGAAGGAGATGACAAGCCGTGAGTCTCCTGTTCCTTTACGCCGAATTTTTCAAAATCGGAATATTTGCCGTGGGCGGCGGGCTTGCCACACTGCCATTTCTTTTTCAGATGGCGGATAACCGTTTTATGTTTATACAACAGACCGGCTGGCTTGACCGTGAAATGATCGGTAATTTTCTCGCCATTGCCCAATGTTCGCCGGGGGCTGTCGGGGTAAACATGGCGGCCCAAACCGGTTTTCAGTACGGCGGCGTTCCCGGCGGGATTTTGGCCGCTCTGGGATTGATAAGCCCTGCCATTATTATCATTTCTGTTGTTTCAAGGGCGCTGAAATCATTCAAGGAAAACAAAGTCATCGTATCAATATTTTCCGGCCTCCGCCCGGCCGCTGCCGGTATCCTCTGCGCCGCCGGATTTAGCGTATGGAAACTTGCCCTGTATAACAGCGAAGGCATCCTCTGGCATGAAATCATCCGCTGGCGTGAATGTATCATCTGTGCCATGCTATTCCTGCTGATTTGCAGATTCAAGTGGCATCCGGTGATTTACATTGCGTTAGGCGCAATCGCAGGCATTACGTTGGGGCTGTGACTACTTTTCCGGCAGCAAATGTTCCGCAAGGAGTTTCTTTTTATCCTCAGGAATGGGTGTAGTTGTTTCGGTATTAAAATCATAATGAACTACCACCGCGTTACCCTTGACGCAGAGCCGCCCCTGCTGCCAAGCCTCATGATACACGGTGAATGATTTTGTCCCGATGCGGGAAATCCATGTCCGTATTTCTACTTCATGCTGAAAATACAGTTGATCGGTGTAATCATAATCGGTATGAGCCATGATCAGGGGAAAAGTTTCCCGCTTAAGCCGCATTTCCGGATCAAAAATTTTAAACAGCGGATTCCTGGCAAGCTCAAACCAGACTACAGGCACTGTGTTGTTGACATGCCCCAGAATGTCCATATCCCCAAAGCGGGCCGTTACGGTTGTTGTAAACATTCATACACCCCATAATTTATTATGCAGAGTTTTACTCTGTTATGCCAAGTATATACCGCATAAGGGATAGGTCAAGTCATTTTATGTTTATTCATGCAGAATTTTGCAGGGTATGTGTATATTATGGAAAAATGCAGTTTTTTCTTTTTGTATTTTCTTGTCAGCTAAAACAGGGGCGTACGCTGGCTAGACCCAAAATGGATCGGAATACCAATCATTAGGAAAACCCATAGCGGCAATATCAGTATCAGGGTATTTTATTATGAGGCTCTTTATTTTTTGGCGAAAGGTATGATGCGGTGTAATGGTATCAAGCAGATAGGCAATAATCGCTAAGACAATATACACCTTGCGGTCGGTAAGGTTTGGAGTAGAAAGCCATTTATTGGTCGTTTTTCTTGGCAGCTTAACCGGAATACGCAAGTCCTTGTTCCAAAGCCGTGCATGGTGGGCGCAAATATTCCGCACATACACAAGTGTATGTAGCCATGTGGCCAAAACAGTTTCTTTTACCCCAAAATAATCCGCAACCGCCTTCCGGGGAGGAGACTTTGCCGTAATGCTGTATAGTATCGAAAACTGCCCCATCGGAAGAATCTCAAAGATAACCCAGACTGGCGGCAAGGGATCACTGTAAGTATTGTAAAAATGTTTGATAAAAACATCGTTTGAGCGGCCCACATAATCAGACAGATTTTTAAGAAAAAAGGCGTGTTTTCCCGGATCGGTAAAATAAGCCGTTTTGGTATACCAGAACGGGTCTTGTGAGGCAACCGAAAATTCGTTTGAAATTTGGGATCGCAGGGCAACTTCAATTTTCTCAAGTGCAGAGAATATCAGAAGCCGCAATTCCCGGTCAAATCGGTAAAGGCTGAGAATATTTTCAAATGTTGTTCCGGCTTTATAGCGGTGCTGTCTGGTATCCGCAAGAAAGGGATACATATAGCCGCTTAAGCGGTAGTAGCTGATGTTTTGGAGATACCGGGTTGCCCTCGACTCATCAGTTATTTGCAAGCCACGGCTTTTGAGAAGGTCTATTTGGTCCTGAACCGTCAGCGGCGGTTTAGTGAACGGTTGCTTTGCCATTAAAAAAACCCGCCTAGTGTGCATATCAGGCAAAACCCAACAGAGGCCCGGCAGGTATATTATCTAAAATATATCCCAAGCAGGTATTTTTGTCAAGAGGATATTTCATTAAGTCCAATGCTTATATTGTTTATGAATATCGAGTATGATAATCTATAACCCAATGGCGGATTACAGCAATGTACAAAAAGAGGAAACCCTCAAAGCCCAAGTTTTCCGTGATTTTTTCAGCAAGTCAAAATATACCTATGAACCGGACACCGGAAATATAGATTTTATCGTTACCGATACAAAATTACAGGATGGCATTTTCAAACATCACTACCTGTGGGCGGAAGCGAAAAAGGGAGTACAGGACGTTCCCACGATGCTGACCCAACTGGTACTGACGATAAAAAAGACCTATGACAAAGGCGACCAATTACCGCCCCCGTACATTGGCTGTTTTGACACAAAGAAAATCGCTTTTGTGCCGTTTCATGATATACTGCCCATTTTCCATGAAAGCGATTTTAACTGGAACATCACACCGAGTAATCACGAAACCGAAGATTTTCAGAAGGCAAAAAAGAAGATTGCAAAACTGATATTGAAAAATCT
>JAIRUN010000164.1 GCA_031254365.1 Treponema sp.
ATAGTTCATTATACCACTCTATTGTGAATTATTAAGCTCCACGCCCAGACATCCTGCAACAGCCCGCTCCCTGCCCGGAATATTTTTATGAATGGGAACATTAACCGCGCGTACCGCGCCATCAGGGTAGCGTATAACAAGGGCGCTTGAACCGCCGCCGTCAAAATTGATCCCGTCATACGCACCCAATGCCCGCAGTATAAGCGCGGTTTCCGCCTCGGTAGCGCCAACGCTGCCGGGCCGCCGCCCGTCAATCACCAATAGATACAAAAATCTGCTGTCCGCTGAAATACCCGCCGCGCTGCGGGGATGACGGGGAGTTAAATCCAGTACACGGGGAACAATCTCATTGGCGGCCAGTATTTGACGAAACCCGCCAACAGCGGTTGTAATATTTTCTGCTGATTGAAGCCGGGACTGCGGGACTATCGCCGCGCTGCCGTCCTCCCAAAAAACCAGCGCGTCAAATCTTGAATGGGGCGGCGATAGCATAATACCATCAGAAATAACAACGCCGATATTGGTACGGGGCTCCCCTTCCCTTCCTGACACCGGATCAAAGGGCAGGGCGTTAATTCCCGCGAGCAAACCCCTGTCGCGGACAAAACTGCTGACCTTGCTGCTGAGAAAGGTTCCCTCCGCGCCATTATCCGCGCCGCCAGCCGCCACAACGCGCAGATTCGGATCAGAAAGATCGATCCGCAAAGCCCATAATTCCAGCCGGGGCCTGGCGATTTTTCCGGCAAAATACACAAGCGCGTCTGTAGCGGCGAAAGATCGCCATTGGGGGATGAGTGTTTCCGGCGTTGCCTGAGAAATTGGTTTTTCCCGCGCCATATCAACCGGTGAAAGGCTGGCGCAGGAAAGGAAAATGAATAATGAAAAAAGAATTATAAAAACACGGAGCGCGTTTTTAATATTCCGCACGGCCTCTCCGGGTTTTTTTCATCAGCTTGCGGGCCATGGATTTCTTTTTCCGGTTAAGGATTGTGGAGGGTTTTTCATAATATTCCCGCTTTTTGAATTCCCGAATAATGCCTTCTTTTTCAACCATGCGTTTGAAACGCTTTATGGCCTTTTCAAGCATCTCGTTGTCATCAACAATAATATGCGCCAAAAAAATCACCTCCTTTCCCTGAGGGTAAAAATATATTTCTAATTGCTGATTTTACCCAAAATCGCGTCTTTGTCAAGAACAGGCCGGGAAATAAAAGCATCGGGATCGGCGTTTTCACCGGAAACACGGATTTCCCAGTGCAGATGGGGGCCCGTGGCAAGGCCGGTAGCGCCGCTTAAACCCAGAATGGTTCCGGCGCTGACCATTACGCCTTCCGCTACATCAATTTTATCCAGATGATAATACAGGGAATACACCCCCGGCAGATGTTCAATAATGACCGAATTACCGGTAACGATCCTGAACCTGGCCAGAACCACTTTTCCCGAAGCGCAGGCACTGACCGGCGTTCCCTTTGGCACGCCGTAATCAACCCCCGCGTGAATCGAAGTATCAGTCCTGCCGTTCGCGTATCTGAAAACCCGGCGGTCGCCAAAAAAACTCGTGCGGCGGGTAGAAGTAACAGGCGGGGAAAAAGTACCGAAGCTGTAAATATCCACGCCGGTACGGGTGAGTATTGCCCATAAATATTCTGACTCGGCGGTTTTCTGCGGGTCGGGATCGGCCCTGATGCTGCTCAGGGTTTCATTAAGGTCGATTGTCTCTGACACGAATTCCCGCTCGGCGATATGCAGAACAATTTCACCGATAATCCCCGCCGCGCTTTCTATGTTGATCTGCGCCCTGCCCGGCCTTGTTGTGGCAGGAACCGCCAGCACCGCTGTCATAAAAGACTGTGCTTCGCCATCAGCGGGAACAAAGAAAAAAGCGGCTCTGGTCAAACGCTGCCCGCCCATCATCAGCACCGCTGACCTGGCATTGCTGCCGGCGCTCACCGCAACCGTAACCGGTTCTCCGGGCCGGGGATTTTCGGGAATAAGCGCGTAACGAAAAGGGACGGTCTGGGCATTAACAGAATTCGCCAGAACAAAATAAAAACAGAGAACATACAGTATTCCTGGCAATCTGCCAAAAAGGACGCGCTTCATATATTTCTGTAGACCATGATACACTAAAACATGAAACAAAAACACCCGCCCGGACTTGATGAATGTCTTGCGGCTTCAGGCGGGACAAAGGCGCTCATTACAGGGAGCGGCGTATACCGGGAAATTCCCGGCCTGCTCAAAACTGAATACGGCTCGCGGCGGGTATTTCTGATTGCCGATGAAAACACCCTGCGGGCAGCGGGCAGTGAACTGGAGCAAATCCTTTCCACTGAAAAAATCGAAGTCGCCGGAAGGTATATTTTCCCCGCGGAACCCCGGCTTCACGCTGAATATTGCCACATTGAGACACTCAAGAACGCAATCGCCGCGTGTGTACCCGCGGCATATAGCGGCGATTGTGCGCAGCCTCTGGTTCCGCTTGCGATAGGCGCGGGCACAATAAACGATCTGGTCAAGCTGGCGGCCGCGGAAATTTCACTCCCCTACCTTTGTATCCCAACCGCGGCCTCGGTGGACGGTTTTACTTCTTATGGCTCGGCGATACTCAAGGACAATTTCAAACAGACCCTTCCCTGTGACGCGCCGCGCTGTGTTGTCGCTGATACCGGCGTTTTATCCCGCGCTCCTGAATGGCTCTCATCATCGGGCTTTGCCGATCTTGCCGGAAAGATCAGCGCCGGGGCTGACTGGATCATCGCGGATGCCGCCGCTCCCTTTGGCGCGAAAGGCGCGGATCGTATTGAAAGCGCAGCATGGGCAATGGTGCAGTACGGGCTGTATGATTATCTTGATCGCTCAGTGACCGCGGCGCAGGGCGATCAAGCCGCGCTGGGATCGCTTTTTGAAGCATTGTCCATTACCGGCTTTGCCATGCAGTACATCAAAAATTCCCGTCCGGTTTCCGGCGCTGAACATCTGTTTGCCCATGTGTGGGAAATGGATGATATTTCGCGTAACGGCAATCCGGTAACACACGGTCACAAAGTCGCAATCGGCTCTCTGGCCGCCGCCGCCTTTCTTGAAACACTGTTTGCCGATCCCAATGGCCCCCCTCCCCTGTCCGCCGCGTACCGCTGCCCCACACTTGATGATCAAATTGCCGAAGCGCGGGCGGCTTTTGGGACTACTGCTCACGCGGCCAGTCCCGCGCTGGACAGCGTTATCAAAACCTGCGTTGAAAAATACCACGATGAAAAAAACCAGGCAAAAATCCGCGAGGGAATTCTGGACACATGGAAGGAACTTCGCGCAAAAGTGCTGGAACAGATCATGCCGTATACCGGACTCAGGGCCATGTTTGCCAAAGCCCGCTGCCCAATACTGCCCGAAGAAATCGGCCTTAGCCGTTCCGCTGTTATTGCCTGCGCCCGCCGCGGCCGCATGATCCGCAACCGCTACAGTGAACTTGACCTTGCGTGGGACATGGGTTGCTTTGAGACAGTGCTGGCGCGGATCGAAGAATCAGGGGTTTATTTTTATTGAGGCTGATAACCCGGTCTTACAACTAGCCAGACTTATTAAAATTATTCTATACTGTTTTACATGGCGAAATATCCTTTTGAAACAATCGAACCCAAGTGGCAAAAATACTGGGCGGATCACAAAACTTTTAAGGCAGCGGAGGACCCCGCTTTCCCCAAAGAAAAGCGGCGCTATGTGCTTGATATGTTCCCCTACCCTTCCGCGCAGGGGCTGCACGTAGGCCACCCCGAAGGCTATACTGCCACGGACATCTACTGCCGCTATCTGCGCATGAACGGCTTCAATGTGCTGCACCCAATGGGCTTTGACGCATTCGGCCTTCCCGCTGAAAATTACGCCATTAAAACCGGAGCGCATCCGGCGCATACTACTGCCGCGAATGTTGAGCGTTTCCGTTCCCAGATCAAGGCACTGGGTTTTTCATACGATTGGGATCGCGAAGTTGACACGTCAAACGATAAATATTACCACTGGACGCAGTGGATTTTCCTCAAACTCTTTGAAAAGGGCCTTGCCTATGAAGCGGAAAGCCCAATCAACTGGTGTCCATCCTGCAAGACGGGCCTTGCCAATGAGGAAGTAAAGGACGGCCTGTGTGACCGCTGCGGCGCAAAAGTTACGCGCAAGCGTATCCGTCAATGGATACTGAAAATCACCGCTTACGCCGAGCGGCTGCTGGCTGATCTTGACGGCCTTGACTGGCCTGAACCGGTGAAGCTCATGCAGCGTAACTGGATTGGCCGCAGTGAAGGAGCCAATGTTATATTCAGGATTGACGGCCATCCTGACGCGCTTGAAATTTACACCACGCGGCCCGACACCCTGTTTGGCGCGACTTACATGGTTTTGTCTCCCGAACATTCGTTAGTTGAAAAGATCACTACACCTGAACAGAAACAGGCGGTAACTCAATATATTGAAATGGCCGCCCGCAAAAGCGATCTGGAACGCACTGATCTTGCAAAAGAAAAAACCGGCGTGTGGAGCGGCGCGTACGCGATCAATCCGGTAAATGACGCAAAGATTCCCATCTGGATCGCCGACTATGTGCTTATATCCTACGGCACTGGCGCTATCATGGCAGTTCCCGCGCATGATGAGCGGGACTGGGATTTCGCAAAAGCCTTTAATCTGCCGATTGTGCAGGTGGTAGCGGATGAAAAGCCAACAGCGGGGAATGATTTTTCCGGCGAGCCAGCGGAATGTACCGCCGCGGACGGTTACTCGGTTAATTCCGGCGCTTTTAACGGAATGCCCACTGATGAAGCGAAAAAACGCATAACGGACTGGCTTGAAGAAAAAGGCATTGGCAAACGGGCGGTAAACTACAAACTGCGGGACTGGATATTCAGCCGCCAGCGTTATTGGGGCGAGCCAATTCCCATAGTTCATTGCGCAAAATGCGGAATCGTACCGTTAGCTGAAACCGAGCTGCCCCTCAAACTGCCTGAGGTAAAATCATACGCGCCAACGGGCACGGGCGAATCCCCGCTGGCAGGTATCGAAGAATGGGTGAACACTACCTGCCCCAAATGCGGCGGCAAAGCACGGCGGGAAACCAACACCATGCCGCAATGGGCCGGTTCCTGCTGGTATTATCTGCGCTACCTCGATCCTCATAATGATTCTGCCTTTGCTTCACCGGATAAAATCAATTACTGGCTGCCGGTTGATCTCTATGTCGGCGGCGCTGAACACGCGGTACTGCATCTTTTGTACAGCCGCTTCTGGCACAAGGTTCTGTACGACTGCGGCCTCGTAAACACTGTTGAACCGTTCCAGCGTTTGATCAATCAGGGGATGATTCTCGGTGAGGATAACCAGAAGATGAGCAAAAGCCGGGGCAATGTGATCAACCCCGATGACATTATCACGCACTACGGCGCGGATGCCATGCGGGTTTACGAAATGTTCATGGGGCCGCTGGAAGTAAGCAAGCCCTGGATCACCGCGGGTCTTATCGGCGTGTCACGTTTTCTGGAACGCCTGTGGGCCATTGGAGAAAAGCCGTTATGCGAAGCCGATCCCGGAAGCGAAGCCGCAGGGGGCGCTGATTTGCAAAAACTCCTTCACCGCACAATTAAAAAGGTAAGCGAGGATACGGCAAGCATTAACCTGAATACCGCCATCAGCGCCATGATGATCTATTCCAATGAACTGGTAAAGTTAGCCGTCATTCCCCGCGCCTTATGGGAGCCGCTGGTGATCATGATCAGCGCCTACGCACCACATTTGGGCGAGGAACTCTGGGAAAAGCTGGGGCATAAGGAATCAGTCAGCGGCTGCGCGTGGCCATCATTCGATGAAAGTATGACGCATGACGATGAAGTAACTGTAGTGGTTCAGGTAAACGGCAAAATCCGCGACAAGTTTACCGCGCCTACCGGAACCGCCGCCAGCGATCTTGAAAAAACCGCCCATGCCCTTCCCGGCATTCTCAAATGGACTGAAGGGCACACGGTGGTCAAGGTGATAACAGTGCCGGACAAACTGGTGAATATCGTGGTGAAGTAAGGGGCCTAAAAAAACGCCGCTTGATGCGGCGCTAATTCTGGGCCTTCCTGGACTTGAACCAGGGACCTACAGATTATGAGTCTGCAGCTCTAACCAACTGAGCTAAAGGCCCGA
>JAIRUN010000119.1 GCA_031254365.1 Treponema sp.
CGGCATATTTTGCGTTCCGGTTGCCTCAAAATTCTGCCGATATAGAAATAATATGGTACAAGTGGCTTTTTTTCTCCGGTTCAGGCAGCAGCTCCGGCGTACACGGCCTGAACTTGTTCCCCGCATGGAAGATGCCTTTATCAAGGCTGTTCAGGATGCCGGAGGAAAAATTACCGGAGACCGCCGCCTCTTAAACGTCTCGTTTGACGATGATTCTCCGGGATTCTGGCTTGATATGCTTATCCTGATTGAGACCGTAACCAAAACTATGGAGACCGCCGCTGCCGATTTGTATGGATATTCGCTTGTTTTGGGCCGCAATCTGGCGGAAACATCGCAGGCCCTTGAGCCGCTCTGCCGCTTTTTTGCCGGAGGAATCCGGGGCGGCGGGGTTTTTCTGGATACAATGGCCGCGGAAAAACTGCTTCCGTACATCACCGTGGAAGAACCGGAGCAGTGGCTGGAGACTCTGGGAAAAGGGGCCGAAGCTGCCGGAACCTCACGGAATTGGAGAAGCCGGGCTGAGTCTTTTTTCAGGTTTGATGGCATAAAAGTCTTTATCCCAACGGTGAAAACCGGTTTTTTTCAGTGGGAAAACATATTACAGACCTTCAGGCAGGAACCGCAGTATAGCACGCTTGTCATCGGGCCGTGTTTTGAAAAAAAGCAGGATGACTTATTCCAGTGCTGCGCTTCCATTGCCGGAAATTTTCCGCCCCTACCCATCCGTTTCGGTACAGGAACCCTAACCGCCCTTATTGATACATGGTCTCCCCGGCTCTACTCCCCGTCTGATGCGGCGGAAGAAATCAGCGAATTGTGGGAATTCCTCTTTCGGGAGCGGCTCAGGGAGGAAATTTCCGGTTTTATTGCCCGTAAAACCAGCCGCTTTTTCAGGCTGCTCCTGAATTTTTACACCACCGCAGCCAGACAAGCAAACGCCGTACCCATTATCATCCTCGAAAATATCCATCTGGCGGAAAAAATCGCGGTGGATATTTTTATTGATTCATTAACCGTCATACAAAAGACGCAGAGCCTGGCGATTCTGGGAACCTGTAGTGAGCAGATTTCAGACGATCAGCTGAAAAAATGGTCAACGGTTTTTTCCCGGCAGTATAAAATCAATGCCCTGGATATTCCCGGTTCCAGACCGCTGGAATTGCAGGGCGCTCTGCCCACTGACCTTTGGGAGATATCCTATGCCATTTCCCTGTTTGGCCGTTATTATCCGCCCTTCCTTTTCTTGCGGCTTTTTGAGGAAGCGGGGAGAAATACCGTGATGATTTCACGGGCATTATCCTTCCTTGTTTCGCTGGGGGTAATTGATACGCCGCTTGATCCACGGCCCTGGCCGGAGAATTTTTGCAAGCAGGCGGAGGCGGTACTTGGACCACGGGCGGAACCAGTGCGGAAGCTGGTCAGGGACCGGCTTCTCGCATGGGTAGAGCAGAAAAAAATTAACCCCTGTTTCAGACTACTGCTGATTCTCGCGGACTTGGGCGGCATTGTGGCGTTAGAAGACAACCTGATCCTTAAATCCATTGCGGCGGATATGGTAAATGGAACCACCGCAGGGCTTGAATACGCGCGGGACATCGGCGTACTGGAAGCCCTTGCCGGCACTGAACGGGCCGCCGCCATTCGCTATATTCTTGAAAGCACAACAGCGCTCCTTTCAGGAAATGAAAACGAAATCCGCACCGCCTTCAGGGACCCTCCGCCGGACTATGATATGCTTCCGGTTTTGAAAGGCCGGATTCTGGTAAATCTTTCCAGTCTGCATTTGGGGCAGCGTAATATTGATGCGGCGCTGGAATCAATAAAAGAAGTGATTCTGCTCGGTCAGGGAGAGAGCAATCTGAGTCTTGCGCAGGCCTATCGGCTGTTTTCACTGGTGAGTCTTTCCAAAAAGCGAACCAGAGAAGCGGTTGATTATCTGGGGTTTGCCGTTGATCATGCGGAAAGAACCGGCAACTACCATGAGATGGGAGTATCGGCCTATTATTCGGCGACAGTTCAGTTCCTGACCGGAAATATATCCGGGGCAATACAGCTCATCCGAAAGGCCCGCGAACAGGCTCTTGCCGCCGCTTGTCCGGAATGGGCGGATCGTTCATATTTTCTTGAAGGAAGGTTCGCCTTTGAAACCGGCCAATACAAAACAGCGCTGGATATTTTTGTGAATATTCGCAATGCTCCGCTGGGTGAACTTTCCGCCCGAAAGGAGCAGCTTCTTGACGCATGGGCCTACCGTACCCGCGTGTATTTTCAAAATCCACTCAGCCCGAAACCGTTAAGCGGCGGATATGACGCTGATCTTTTTGAAGTTGAAGCGGCATATCTTGCGGGAAATTATCAAAAAGCGGTGGAACTGTCGAGCGTCCTTGCCAATCCCCACATGGAAGAAAATTTTCTTTTTACAGAGCAGCCTGACTGGCGTAGCGGTTTTTCCCTGTGCGAGTATTTATATTTTTCTAACGGTGAAATCTGGGACCGGATGCTTTCCATGTACCACTCCCTTGCCCTCTGCCACATTTCCCCCTCAGGCGGCGAAGAAGCTCTGCACAATATGCAGCGGATACTTCGTGATGAAAAAATGTCGGAAATGGACCCCTGGGACGCTGTTTATTTTTATGCGTGGTATCGCATTCTGGAGCAAACCGGCGCGGGACAGGTTGACATGAACACCGCGCTCACCCTGGCCTTCAAACGGCTCCAGCGCCGGGCCAGCCGCATTGATGATATGGAAACCCGCCGCCAGTTCCTCTCCCAGCCCCACTGGAACCGCGCCTTAAACCTCGCCGCGAAAGAATTCAAGTCAATATAAGCCACAGAGAACCCCAGCCAATTTTTGCTACTGGCGCTGGCCGCCCCCTACCGGGCTTTATTCGGTACATAGCGAGCCTTACACTATTTTGGGCATCCATTTCGGCGGAGTATGCCGCATTTTTTGCCCGGTTGACAAAAAACCCGATTTACGGCATTTTGTGAATTAACACTGCTTAACGCAGTGCTTTAGATTCGGCGGCAGGCGTCCCTTTGGGCCGCGTGCCGAGTGGAATTGGTTTTAACCCGCCGCCAGTCGGCGGCTTGGCGGCAGGCGTCCCTTTGGGCCGCGTGCCGAGTGGAATTGGTTTTAACCCGCCGCCAGTCGGCGGCTTGGCGGCATAGCTCAGTTGGTAGAGCAAACGGCTCATATCCGTTCGGTCATAGGTCCGAGTCCTATTGCCGCTAAAGGTTGGCGTAATACGCTGCTCATTGATGGTTCTTTTAAGCGCTGCATTATAATGCAACATCGCCTAATATTTCGATTAGGCGATGTTGCATTTTTTATTTTTCAATAGTTTTGCTTACTGTCTCTGAATAATCAGAGTTAGCATACACAATTTCTGAAACTGTTCCGCCAAGCGACATTATTTTCGCGGTAACGGCGCTTGCCATCGCGGCATCCGGATTTCCGCTTGCCGCCATTAAGGTTATTCGTATTGAGGTTTCCCCGGTAATTGCGACATTGGAAGCGGTATTTCCGCTGCTGGTTGCCACTGCGGTTCCCTCCCTGGTGTTTATTGTTCTGTTACCTGAACTACAGCCCACGCTTGTTGTAACAATCTCGTAACCCAGCGCGTTGTTTACCGCGCTCCATGTAACGGTCATCAGTCTGCCGGTAACGTTAATGGTTACATTCGCGGGCGCGCTGAGTTTATTGCCGCCGTTTGTCTGCTTTGAATCCTTGTCGCAGCCCGTTGTTAAGAACCCGGTTATCAGCGCCAGGGCGATAATCAGGAGGGGAACCGCGCTTCTCTGAAGCAACGCCTTATGGATGCGGTTGGGGTTCCCGGACAATTTAGAAAAAATTTTCATGTTTCTCTCCTTAAGAGTGTAGTGTTTTTTAGAGACTATAGAACCCGAATATGCCTACACTTTGGGAGGTCTGAAGACAGGATAAATGACATATTTTGGGATAAATCGTTCTTCACAAAATATGCCGGATAGTTCCGCAAGAATAAGGCTGTCAGGAATACGCATTTGTAAATCACACATATTATTACGATAGGATTCTCTGTCTAACAACCCGAAAAAAAGAAAAGTTTCATTTGGGGGAGGAATTTCACGATAACAGCAGTCTGAATCAACACCGGCACAACAACAAGACGCGGTATAAGGGGTTTCTTTATTTTCATCAGAGTAGCAGCATAAGCTAATGTCTGTGGAAGTGGCACTCAATACAGCGGAATAGGATAAATAAAACATTACCGCGACACTCGCCGCAATCGCAATAGTTTTACGCATTATATTCCCTTTGAGTATATTTTAAGGTACACCATTTTGCAAGCGGCCGCTATGTCTCACGTAGAATCTAACCATCAGGGGGCAAAAATCCCACGTAAAAAACTAACCATGGAAAATCTAAAATACTTCAAAAAACGGTGTTTTTTGGAGGGAAAGGATGGGGTTCACCATGGCGGAAAGAAAGAAAATCAGGGCAGAATATGCAAAAAAGTACCGAAAGGCACAGAAGGCAGAGAAAACCAAAATTCTTGACCGGTACCTGGAATTAATAGGCGGGGGTAACCGCAAGTATGCCATCTACGCCTTAAATCGGGAAGGGAAAAAGCAGCTTCGTTTTATCGGCGGGAAAAATGTCAACGTGGTAATAACCAGCAACTGCCGCAGGAAAAGGGCCTACAAAAAACACTACGATGAGGATGTCGCCCGGGCCGTCATTGAGCTGTGGAAGTTTTTCAGGTATGTCTGCGGGGAACGGCTGGTGCCGCTGCTGCGCGCAAACCTGGACGCCATAAGCCGCAGGAAGCGTTTCAAGATAAGCGCCGAGGTGAAAAAGAAGCTGGCGACCATAAGCCGTTCCACCGTTGAGCGCCTGCTGACCGGGGAGCGGAAAAAGCACAAGCTGAAAGGAAAGAGCGGCACCAAAAAAGGCACCCTGCTGAAGAACCAGATACCGGTGCGCACGTTTTGGGCATGGGATGACAAGCAGCCCGGTTTTTGCGAAATTGACACGGTTTCGCACGATGGAGGGGGTGAAATCAACCCGCATTACGCCTGGACGCTCACCGCGACCGATGTGGCCCTCTGCTGGACTGAAGCCAGGGCCATCAAAAACAAGGCCCGGAAATGGACCATGGA
>JAIRUN010000035.1 GCA_031254365.1 Treponema sp.
TACACCGAATTCCTTAAAAACATCAGCGGCTTTTTTCATTATGGCGGAGTCGGATTTTGACCCGAAAATTATGGCAACTTTCATAATTATATATACCATACAGACGGAATAAAGGGCAAGCGTTACCGGCATAAAAAATATCAATTATGCGGAGAATATGCTGTTTACTATTTTTAAATATTCATTTGCCGTCGTGATTTTCATCTGCTGGTAACTTTCGAGAACCAATAAATCATCATCACCGGTAATTAAATAATCAGCACCGCTCAGTACGCCACATTCAATTTTATCATCATCATTTTTATCTCTGCATATTCCCTTTATTTTGCCGGCGATAAAAACCTTTTTTCCGATTTTTTCTATGGTTCGTATGTACCTTTCAATTATTTCAGGCCCTGTTTTAAATTTTGATCCGGTCATTACCGCAGCTACTTCATCAAGAATTTCATTTGAGATAAATAATGTATCCATCCCTTCAATGATTCCATCTATTACCTTTTGAGGATTCCCTCCCCAATAAAACGCAGAAATGAATATATTTGTGTCTAATACTAATTTCATTTAACTTTTTGTTTTGACTTTCGGTATTTTTTAATTTCAGGCATGATATCTTCTTCAGCAATATCCAGCGTTGAGCCAATCTGCCTTCCTATGCTGAATATTCGCTCAAATTCCCTTTTTTGGTCAATGTATAATCTTACAGCCTCTCTGATAAGTTCCGATCGCGAGCGGGATTCGCTGGAGGCAATTTGATCAATTTGAAGCAGGAAATCATTCTGAAAAGATATATTTACCGTAGAAACGGACATACAATGACCTCCATATTTTCAATATACAAAATTTGTATATCATCGTCAATACTTCTGCCATAAAAAAAGCCATCATAGCCAACAAAGTTGGCGATGATGGCCTATATTCTTAACTCAAACTCTGATTAGAACGCAACCTCAAAATAAATGGGAATCGCGAAGTTGATAAGGCCAGTACCTTTATCCTTGTCATCATTCTGCCAGTAGGTCATTACAGACTCGTAACCGCCCTGAGAAGCTCCGTTCCATAATGAGAAGCCCACATAGAGATCGCCAATACCCAGGCTTTTCTTGAGGTAGGGGGTAAAGTGCCAGAAGAGCGCGGTGTCGAAGTCGCTGTCTTTCGGCATAATCATCGCCATACCAAGATCGAAGAAGACTCTGAACAGGCCGATGTCATAGGACGGGTTAATGTCAATGCCGATATGGGTTGCCTCGTAATCATCGGTCGGCAAAAGCAAACCGACACGGGCAAAGAGCTGGAACGCCTCGCTTGACCACTGGTTCAGGGTATAGCCAAGTCCGACTTCAATCGGAATGAGAAAGTCATCAGCGTCGTTATCATAAACATCCCCGCCTTTCTTTCCCGAAAGAGGGATTTTGCCGCTGACTTCAACATTCATCCCTTGAAGCATGGTCAGGGTAAAATCAACAGCAAATGTATGGGCAGTCAGGTTTAAGCCAGCCCAACCGTCCAGTCCGTTATAGTCATCACCGGCGGCGAATGACACGCCTAAATTGCCGATCCCGTTGATATCATAAGTAATCTGGGCAACGGTATGCTTGAAGAATTCTTCTGTACCGCCTGCGCCATTAGCAAGATCCCAGGCGAAGTTCACCGCAAGGCCGTCAATGGGGAACAGGCTCAAGGCCAATACATTTTCTCCGTTGCCGCCAAGGCCGCCAAAGAAGCCGTTACCAGAGCGCAACGCAGCGTTGCTGAATGAGTTCCAGCCGCCGCCCCACAGGTTGTTGGCATTACCAGCTGATGAGTTGGCCTGATAGCCCCAATCAATCGCGTTGCCTCGGCCAAACACACCTTCATCTTCAATGTTGGTGAATTCGAGCCTCACCCATTCCGCCGGCCTCCACCATACATTACCGCCCATTTTCAAGGGGAATCCGCCTTCTCCGCCGTCCTTGTTAAAATCACTGTTGACTTTGATTTTGGAACCGGCAGCGCCATCGTCAGATGCCCAGACAAAGTGGAATTCACCCCAGTGGGCATTAAGATTCGTGTAAATCGCCGGATCATCATCGCCTTTTTCGCTAGAGTCACCTTCGATCAGCTGCGCTCCAAAGCCGACAGAGCCGCCAATCGACACCTGCGCGAATACCGCGCCCGTGATCAGGGCGAAAACCAGTGAAAAAACAATCAGTTTCTTCATATCCATATTTATCCTCCTAAACATGGGAAGAAAACAACCAACGGTCATCAATACCTTCCCTATTTTGAGTCTAATATATCTAAAAATATTACCTTTGTCAAAGGAATTTTGACACGTTTTTAACATAAACCCTTGAAAAATGGATTAAGGTGTATTATAATGTGTAAGAGAGGGTGTATATGAGAACAAATATTGTGTTGAATGATAAATTAGTAGATGAGGCTTTTCAGTTTTCTCAAACAATTTCCACAAAAAGGGAATTAATTGAGACAGCCTTAAAGGAGTATGTGGATAACAGAAAAAGAAAAAATATCAGGGAATTAAGGGGCAAAATTGTATTTACTGATGATTATGACTATAAAGCCATGAGGAAATAAATGATACTTGTAGATACATCAGTCCTTATAGGGTATTTCAAAAAGTCAGAAGGTATTCCCTATAACAAAATGGACTACATCATAGACAATGACATCCCATACGGAATTTGCAGTTATGTGTATCAGGAATTATTACAGGGTTCCAGGAACAAGCAGGAGTATGAACTATTGAAAGAGTATTTGAATACCTTGCCGTTCTATGATTTAAAGTACGGGAAACAATCCTTTGAAAATGCGGCATTAATGTTTATGAATTGCAGGAAGAAAGAAATAACAATAAGAAGTACGCTGGATATGATAATAGCCGAAATAGCAATAGAAAATAATTTGTATTTATTACATGATGATATGGATTTTATAAATATTGCAAAGATACATGAAAATTTGAAAATATATTAACCCAGGCCAGTGGCCCCAGAACCGGCCCCCCAGCCTTAGTTTAAAATAAAAAAGCCGCCAGCCAACATTTGGCGGCGGCTTTTTATCAAGCTATTGCAAGATTAGAAATAAGCTCTCATTCCGAGGGGAAGCGACCATGTAACAAGACCATCTTTACCGTCTTTTTTACCGCCCTGATTCCGGTTCACGTCATCAACTACAAGAGTAAAACCGGCATAGAATCTGACGCCGTTGGCTCCGCGTACCAAGAAGTAGGGGTTCACATAGAAGTCGACCAGACTGTCGTAATTACCATCTACGCCTGGTACCTCTTTGTCCATTGATACTATCCCAAGTCCCACACCCAAATAGCCGACCACGTTGGCATTGATGTTATAAGAGGGCAGAATGTTAATACCAAAAGAGGTGTCCGATTTGACAGTAGTACCACCTATTTTATTTTCTGCACCAAGCTCCATACCAATCCGGGCTTTAATCCCGAAGTCACCAGAGGCATACCTGAAACCAAGGCCGATACCTACCGGAAAGTTAATGTCTGCGTCCTCACCAGCGGGAAGCCTGAAACCAGCGCCGACATCCAGTCCCATGTCATCAATCGCCATCAGATAGAAAGATGCCCATATTCTGGCGGGGTCGTTAGTTCCGGCCGTGCCATACCATTCATCAGCATCGCCCTTATTGTAACCAGGGCCGAGCTCCGTAGTCAGGCGGATCGTTCCAATATCCTGGATGGTATAGGCAACATTGATATGCATCTTGCTGAAAAGAGATCCTGCGGTCGTCTCACCGTGGTTTGCGGAAGAGGGGTTAGGCTTGTTATTATACCATATGGCCCCAGTGTCATCATTGCCTGCTATAGTAACAACAGGAATTGCCACATTAATAGCAAGCCCTTCGATCGGAGTTAAAGATACAGTCGCGCCCAAGCCACTAAAACCACCATACCATGCATTACCAGCGGTTCGGGCTACTACAGCGCCATTACCGATGCCCCGGTACTGATCAATCGCTCCCTGATTCTGGGCTTCAGCGTTAAAACCCCAACCACTGATCTGGGCATGACCCCAGTCGCCGTCAGCGTTCTGACCGAACTGGAGCCGCAGCCACTCAGTGGGTTTCCACCAAATAAAGGTGAAAAAATTAGGTTTCCATTCGTTAACCGCACTCCACAGGCGCACCATACCGCCGCCATCCGCGCCGCCAAAATTGACATTGGCATGGGCGTTGTAAATCGCCATATCGCCGGACATAATCTGGCTCTTATCAATATTGTCGCCCCCGAGAAATTTATACGCAATCTCGAGGTTGCCGCCAACACTCGCCTGTGCGAAAACTACTCCCGCAGCCAAGGCCAGAACCAATGAAAAAATGATCAACTTCTTCATAAACATTTTTCCTCCTAATCTACATTGAAAACTGACAGCCAACGGCCGCTTAATCTGTTTCCAAATTTGTATTACATAAAAATATAGCACAAAGTCAAGGGTTATGTCAAGTTTTTTTTTATTTTTTTTTCAAAAAAAGAAAGGATAAAACATCCTGCCAAAACCGGGGTTTTAGGGGGGAATCGGCTAAAAGCCGGGGGTTTACAGGGGTTTTAGCGGGCTAAAACCGGCTCAAAACCGTGGTTTAGCGGGAGTTTTTGCCGCTTTTGGCAGGTCAAAAGGCGGAATTTTAGCCAATTTTACCCGTTTTGCGGGCCGGGCTACCATTCCTGCGCGACAAAATCGCCGGGTATGTCCATTTTCATCAATACCCAAACACCCAAAAAACGCATATAATGGAACATTGAACGGAGGTATGCAATGAAAGTGTTATTTATCGGGGGAACCGGAGTAATCAGTACGGCCATTTCAAAACGGGTGCTGGAACTGGGCTGGGATTTGTTTTTGCTGAACCGGGGGAGCCGGAATACCATAATCGACACAACAGGCAAACCGGGCAAACTTGTCGAAATTGCCTGCGATATTCGCTCGGAGAGTGAAGAGGCCATTACCGCAAAACTGAAAGCGGCGCTGGCCGCCGCCGCAGGGCCGGGACAGAATTGTTCTATTCAGAACCTGCGCTTTGATGTGGTTGCGGACTTTATCGTCTTTACCCAGGAGCATATCGAAAAGGATTACCGGATTTTCAGGGATTTGTGCGATCAGTATATTTTTATCAGCTCCGCCTCGGCGTATCAGAAGCCGCTTTCTTCATATTTGATCACCGAAAGTACGCCGCTGGCAAACCCTTATTGGGAATATTCCCGCAACAAGATCGCCTGCGAGGAATTTCTGACCGGGAAATACCGGGAAAACGGCTTTCCTTTTACCGTTGTCCGTCCCAGCCACACCTACGATGAGCGCTACATTCCGCTGGGCGTTCACGGCAAAAACGGAAGCTGGCAGGTTGTCAAGCGGATGCTGGACGGCAAACCGGTGATCATTCACGGAGACGGCACAAGCCTGTGGACAATGACGCATAACAGCGACTTCGCGCGGGCCTTTACCGGCCTTATGGGGAATATCCACGCCATTGGAGAAGCGGTGCATATCACTTCCGATGAAAGCGTCAGTTGGAATCAGGCTTTCCATGCCATTGCCGCCGCCCTGAAAGTGCCGCTCAAGGCGGCGTATGTTTCAAGCCTTTTTCTTGCCCAATGCAGCCACTATGATTTTACCGGCAGCCTCATCGGGGATAAGGCCAATTCGGTGGTTTTTGACACAACCAAACTCAAGCGGCTGGTTCCCGGTTTTTGCGCGCAGGTTCGTTTTGATCAGGGAATAAAGGAAACCATTGCCCATGTACTTTCACATCCTGAATGTCAGCAGGAGGACCCCGAATTTGACGCATGGTGCGACAGGGTAATCGCCGCGCAGGAAAAGGCCCTGCAGGAAGTGCGGCGGAATCAATAGCGGAACCAATAATCGGGGTATACATGATGAAAAAAATGTTTTTTTTACCGCTCAGCATTACCCTGCTTGCGATTTCCTGTCCTGCTCAAAACGAAAATGAAGCCACGCCTTTCCCCGGAGGCGCAATCAGGAACATTCCCGCCGCGGCGCTGGTGCGGGACATGGGTATTGGCGTAAACATCGGCAATACGTTTGACAGTCTCAACACCGGCAATATCGCCGGGGAAACCGGATGGGGCAACCCAAAGGTAAGCCGCCAGTATATCAGGGCCCTCAAAAGCCGCGGCTATAAATCCATCCGGCTGCCGGTAAGCTGGGTTGATTATATGGGCAGCGCCCCGGATTATGAAATCCGCGCAAGCTGGATGAATCGCGTGGCGGAAGTAGCGAAATGGATAATAGAAGAAGATATGTATTGCATCCTGAATCTGCATCACGATGGCGGCGGCGATTTTGACCGGCAGGGAAACATCAACTCAAAATATTGGATAAAGCAAATTTCAATACCTGAGAAAGAAGATGAGACAAGCCGCCGCTTTGCCGCGGTATGGAAACAAATAGCCCTGCGTTTCCGCGATACGGGGGATAAACTGATTTTGGAAGCCATGAATGAAATGGGCTTTGACAATCTCTGGAACCGCTGGGGCGGAACCAGCGGAAAGAGCGAAGCCTACCGTTTGCTGAACAAGCTCAATCAAACCTTTGTTGACGCAGTTCGCGCCACCGGCGGAAACAACACGGCGCGGTTCCTGTTGGTTTCCGGCTATTGGACCGATATTGATCAATCCTGCGATCCATTGTTCCTTATGCCGGATGATACGGCGGATGACCGGCTGATCCTCTCGGTTCATTATTATACCCCCGCGACTTTCTGCATTTTGGAACAAGATGAATTATGGGGTAAAAATAAAATTGATTGGGGGAACGATGAAACTCGCGTCGAAGACGAGGCAGAACTTTCCCGCCAGTTCAATAAACTCAAAACAAATTTTCTTGATGCGGGTATTCCGGTTATTTTGGGCGAATACGGCGCAACCAAACGCAACAAGGCCGGGGATGGCCGTACCCGGTGGATGACCGCGGTTACGCAGATATGTATTGACAATGGCATTTGCCCGGTACTGTGGGATACCGGAATGCGAGCCAATAATCAGGGTATGGCCGACATCAGGCGTACATCTCCTTTTGATATGAGCGGGGAACTTCAGGCGGTCTGGCGGAATCTCCGGCTGCCGTAACTAAGGAGTATTTTTATGAAGACGCGAAATATTTTCTTTTTGCTGGCGGCAATTATTCTATTATCTGACTGTCAGACGGCAAAACAAACTCAGGATATGTACCCACATTCCGCCGCGGAATTTGTCCGGGACATGGGTATTGGAATAAATATCGGCAATACCCTGGACAGTATCGGAACCAATACCTGGTTCGCCGGGGAAACCGGCTGGGGCAACCCGCGGATAAGCCGTTCTTTTATCAGGGCGCTGAAAGACTACGGCTACAAGACCATACGGCTGCCGGTTACCTGGGCGGAAAATATGGGGCCTGCTCCGGATTATGAAATAAACGAGGACTGGATGTACCGCGTAGAGGAAGTTGTAGGCTGGATTCTGGCCGAAGATATGTATTGTATCCTGAACCTGCACCATGACGGCGGCGGCGCTGACAAGAGCTGGATACGAAAGGCTGCCGGAAATCCTGACGGAGTAATAAAACAATTCGCCGCGGTATGGACACAAATAGCCCGGCGTTTTTCCGGCGCTTCGGAAAAACTGATATTCGAGGCCATGAACGAAGTAGCGGTTCCCTATCCTGTCCTTAACCGCCTTAATCAGACTTTTGTTGATACGGTTCGCGCTTCCGGGTCCAATAACGCCTCACGTTTTCTGCTCATTGCAGGGTACGACACCGATATTGACAGAACCCGCAACATCGCTTATCTGATGCCGAAAGATACCAGTGCAAACAAGCTGATCCTTTCTATTCATTATTATACCCCCTCGACATTCTGCATTGCCGAACAGCCCAACAATAGCTGGGGTTTCAGAAGCGATTGGGGATCAGAAGCGACTCGTGACGCGGATATGGCGGAACTTCAGGGGCAGTTTGCCAAGCTGAAACTCCCGTTTCTGGACAGGGGTATTCCGGTCATTATTGGCGAATACGGAGTTACCACTATGAATAAAGCGGAAGAAGGCCGTGTCCGCTGGATGACCGCAGTTACGCAAATTTGTCTTGACTATGGAATGTGTCCGGTACTCTGGGATACCGGCGGCGATATTAAGCGAAACAGTCCTTTTGCGATGAGTGATCCCCTTGCGGCAGTATGGGAAAACATAAAGAGCGCCAATAAACTGTAAAATTTTTACGGTTCAAAAACCGTTTCCAGCGGAACCCGCACCAGACTGATATAGTGTCCGGGGTAACGGTTCCTGAATGCGCTTAACGAAGTTTCCTCGGCGCTTTCAAAAACCGCAACCTGAAACACGCCGTATTCATCAAAATAGGGGATGAGCGCCGCAACATGGAAATACTGGCGCATACGGGGGCGGCCGCGGGGATTGGCTTCGGTGGTGGGCGGCCCCATTTCATTATTTACCGCAACAAGGTAAAACCTGCCCGGCTCGTCAATGGCAAGGGTGTAAAGTAAGGGCGTAAGCCCTTCAATGCCGTAACCGGCGTTTTCCAGAAAGCCGGGATAGGAACGGATCGTGGAACTGCCGTTCCTGCTCCTGATTATCAATTCGGAAAACGGCTCCTCGCGCACTTCAATCTCTTCAAGACTGGCATAAGAAGGAGCGCGCAGAATCGTACCTGCGGTAGAGGCAAGGTTCCTGATCCAGTCAAGGCCGAAGAACGGGTCCCGCAGTTCTTCCCAGAGATCGGTATATGTAGAACCGCGTTCCCCAAAGGGCGCTTTGAGCGGCGGAATCGCCAGCCGTTCTCCGGTAAGGGGCCGGAGCATACCGTCTATCAGCCATTTGGTAAAACCCGAACAGTTGAGACCCTGTTCTCCGATCTGGGCAGCGCCGCTATTGATGTACACATACCGCCCGGTCTCGTCAATCGCGCCGTCATCGCCAAAAGTCAACTCCGGCAGCCGGGAACGAACCTGGGTAATAAACTGCCGCTTGTCCCGGTAATTTTCCGGATCAGGCTCAAAGTACCGGCGGGGAAATTTGTCTCCCGCAAGGGCAAGGGCCTCTTCCACCGGAATTGTATAGAGCCGCTCAAAAGGGACGGCCAGAGGCAGGGAACGAACCATGTACGCGTCATACAGCACTATATCCATCAGGCTTTTGTCCGCGCTGAACGGCCGGAACTGAACATACATATAAGGATCGCTGCGGAGAAATACCCGTATGCGGGTAGGCGCGCCGTTATCTTTGCGGCGGATAAGCATCCATGAACCCTGCGCATAGCCGGGAAATGTTCCGTTTAATTCACGGGCAAGGATTACCAAAAACTCATCAGGGCCGGTCTCGGTCCGCAACTGTACTCTGCCGCCGCCGTCCAGATTGTGCATAACCGGCGCTCTGCCCATTATCTGGGCGGGAATTTCGGAAAACCATGTATCTTTCACCCTTGTCCGCAGCGTGGAATCGTCAATAATACTCCGCAGTGGCTTATCCTGCCCCCGCAGAGGAGAGGCTGCGAGGCACAGGATAAGACACAAAACGGAGCAAAGAGGTTTTTTACTTGTTGATAAATACATATCCGCTTCTATTATCGGCTGTTTTTGTGATATAATGAAAGTGGAGGATACAATATGAAGTTGTACAGCCGGGGGCAGGTTATATTCTTTTCGGTCGTGAGCGGCCTGATTGCGACTCTGATCGTGCTGGGGGTGAGCAAGGAAAACACCCGCAGCGGGGTAAAGGCGCAGGCAGAGATCGCCGCTATTGAACTTACCGCGGATCAGCCTTATTATGCCGCTACCCCGTGGCTCGAAGCCCCAATCCTGAACACGGCGGACATTGTCTCCTACACCGAAGATGAGCGGGAAAATATCAGCATTTACGAGCGGATCAACCCGGCAGTGGTAAACATCACCACCGAAATCATGGCAATTAACTGGTTTCTGGAGCCAATTCCCCAGGAAGGCGGTTCCGGTTCAGGATCGATTATTGACACCCGCGGCTATGTGCTGACCAATAACCATGTGATTCAAAACGCGCATAAGGTGTTCATCAACCTCGCTGACGGCAGCCAGTTCGAGGGATCCGTGGTGGGCATTGATCTTGAAAATGATCTTGCGGTTCTGAAATTTGAGCCTCCCGGCGGAATGGAACTGCGGTACATACCGTATGGCGATTCCAGCAACCTCAAAGTGGGGCAGAAGGTACTGGCTATCGGCAACCCCTTTGCGCTGGAACGGACTCTCACCGTGGGCATTGTGTCCGGTTTGGGCAGGCCCATTCAAACTTCCCGCAGACACATTATCCGCGACATGATTCAGACCGATGCTTCGATCAACCCCGGCAATTCCGGCGGCCCGCTTCTGGACACTCAGGGCAGGATGATCGGAATCAACACCATGATCTATTCACCATCCGGCGGCTCGGTGGGCATTGGTTTTGCCGTGCCGGTGGATACCGCCAGACGGGTTGTTCCCGAACTGATCCAGTACGGTAAAGTCCACCGGGGCTGGATAGATGCCACAGTGGTACAGATTTTCCCCAACCTCGTGCGTTACGCACGACTCCCGGTCGAGTCCGGCCTCCTTGTTTCCCGTACACGGCGCAGCGGTTTAGCCGAAAGAGCCGGTCTGCGGCAGGGCAACGAGCCTGTACAATACGGACGCAATATCATTTATATTGGCGGAGACATTATCACTTCAGTTAACAGCATAAAAACCAATTCGCTGGCGGATCTCTATTCGGCGCTTGAGGCCAGCAAACCCGGCGACAGGGTTACTGTTGAAATTCTCCGGGACGGAAAACCCCTTACGCTGGAAATACCGCTGGCTAACCGGGAAGAAGTATTGAACCAATGAGCCTATCAGCGATAAAATATGAACCTATGGCGACATCTGAAAAAGGAAAATTGTGGATTATTCTTAATCCTGCCGCCGGAAAGGGGAAGGCAGCCAAACAATACCCCAAGATTGAACATTTTCTGAAAAGTCATGGGGAAAATTTTGAAATACTGCGTACCAAGGGGCCGGGCGATGCGCTGGAAATGGCGCGGAATTTGCCTCTGGGACAAGCCGATGCGGTGGTTGCCGCGGGCGGGGACGGAACCTGTAACGAAGTGGTAAACGGTCTCTTGACCCGGCAAAATCCCCTGCCCATGCCCCCAATATTCGGGATTCTTCCGATAGGCAGGGGCAATGATTTTTCCTCAACGCCGGGCATTCCCACAGATGTTGAAAAAGCGCTTGAAGTTATTGTCAGGCGTAATCTGCGGCTCCTGGACGCGGGGCTGGTCAAGGGCGGATTTTTCCCCGATGGCCGCTATTTTGTCAATGGCATTGGCATGGGCTTTGATACCAAAGTGGGATTTGAAGCCGCCAAAATGAAAATTAAAAGCGGCATTTCCTATGCGTTTGGCGCAATCATCACACTGGTCCGTTTTGAGCCTTCGCCGCTGGTGCAGATACGCTACGATGATAAAGAAATGACCCTTCCGGCGGCGATTGTTTCTATTGTGAATGGCCGGCGCATGGGAGGCATTTTTTTCATGGGGCCAAACGCCCTGCTTGATGACGGCGAGTTTGATCTGTGCAGTGTGCAGCATCCGTCCAGCCGCCGTAAACTGATGAAAATTCTTCTTCATTATCCCAAAGGAACCCAGACTGAATGTGAAGGCGTATTCACCGGCAGGGCTTCCCATTTTCACCTGACAGCGCTTGAAGGCGGCATGGCCGTCCACTGCGATGGCGAAACCGTGTGTTACGATGGCAAGGAACTTGAAATTTTCTGCCATAAACACGTTCTCAGACTCATGGTTGGGGATGCCACCCTGCCCTGGAGTATACAGTGAGCTTCAGGCGGGCAGCGGTCAACATGGTACTCAAGGGAATACTTGATACCCTGTGCAAGATCGATGCCAGCGAATTTACCGCAGCACTTTCAAAATCAGAACCGCTGATTGTGGCGGTGAATCACATCAATTTTCTTGAAGTGCCGATACTGGTAACGCACAGTTATCCTCTATATCTTACCGGTATAGTAAAATCCGAAACTTGGGACAACCCTGTCTTTGCGTTTATTTTTAATACCTATAAGGCAATCCCCATTGATCGCGGCGGGGCTTTTCAGGCCGCTTTCAAAAAGGCGCGCAAGGCAATGGAAAATGGTTTTTTTGTCGTTATTATGCCTGAGGGAACGCGGAACAAAGACGGAGTTTTGGGCAGGGGCCGGGCCGGAATAATAGAGCTTGCCTTTGATACGGATTCGCCGATACTGCCGGTGGCGCATTACGGCGGGCAGCAGATATGGAAAAACATCCGTCATTTGAAGCGTACTCCGTTTTGTTTCAAGGCGGGCCGTCCCTTCAAAATAAAATTTGACGGAAGGCCGGATCATGAGGTACGACAAGCGATGCTCAACGAGGTGATGGGACAAATGGCCCGGCTCTTGCCCCAGGAAATGCGCGGTATGCATGCCGCCCAAGCTGAACGTGAATGTCAATATTTGGAATTTATTTCCTGAGGAAGCGTCATTGGTACATATTTTTGACATTGATTATACCATCATAAAAAAACCCGGCGCATGGTATTTTCTGCGTGAGGCGCTGGCTCAGGGCGTTATACGATTCAAACAGGTTCAGAGTCTGCCTTTTGAATGGCTGCGTTACAAGGTGGGGCGGCCAAACATGGATTTTATTGAAGATACGGTAAAACACCTCGCGGGCATAGAAAAAGCCGCGCTGGAGAATGTTGCGGAATCCTGTTTTGCACGCCGCCTGAAACCGGATATTTATTCCGGCGCGGCGCGGCTCATCAAAGATTTGCAGCAACAGGGAGAACCGGTCATTTTTGCGACATCCTCGCTAGATATACTAATCCGGCCTTTGGAACATTTCTTTGGCGTTTCCGGTTCCGTTTGCGGGGTTCTTGAATTTGCCGATGGAAAAACCACCGGTCATCTTGCGGGAAACAGCGCCTATGGTGCAAAAAAGAAAGAAGCGGTGCAGGCATGGCTTGAGCAGCGGAACATTAAACCGGAAGATGTTCGTTTTTATTCGGACTCGTATACCGACCTTCCCCTGCTTGAATACTGCGGCAGCCCTGTCGCGGTAAACCCCGACCGTTTTCTCGCGGCCAAGGCAAAAAAACGCGGCTGGGAAATGCTCAGGTTCAGGGAAACTCTTGGATGAGGTTTGGCTGGCGTAGTTACCGAGTAATCCTTAGCAACTGAAATTTTGTCCTATGAAAATTTGGTAATTGCTACCTCATGTTACCAATGCCCTGATGGCATAGTATATCATGAGCATACATATGATCAGCTTGGCTCCCGTACCCAATATAAATGCAAGGAACGCGCCCAGCGCAACCTTTAAAGATTTAAAAAAGGGGATATTAGTATCGGAGCTTCGCTTTTGGAAACGGTAATTGATCATCTCGCCCGTAAACGCACCAAGAAACGGCCCAATTATCACCCCTGTTGGGGCAAAAAAAATTATGCCTATAATAAGGCCCAGAACCGAGCCGACAACAGCAATACGCGAACCGCCAAACCGTTTGGTAAACAACGCCGGGAGAAAGTAATCCATTACCACTACGGCTATTGTGAGTACCGCCCACAACAGCAAAAAAGTGGTACTAAAGCCCCCATGTCCGCTCCATTGTAGCAGTAGCAAGCCAATGTAGCTCAGGGGAGGCCCCGGTATTACCGGAACAACCGTACCCAAAAGCCCTATCAAAAGAAGCAGAAAAGCCGATACGACCAATGCAATTTCCATGACCACATTATAGTATAAGTTATGGTTCATTGCATCAATATCAGCAACCATTGCTTGTACTATCTTAAAACATTTCTCT